>CBDUYG010000151.1:0-7399 GCA_965371385.1 uncultured Myxococcales bacterium
CGACCTTTCTCCTTCGGAATCAGCGAATCCTCGATCAGGAGGCCCATGCCCCCGGGTGACACATCCGTGACCTCGGCCTCAATGCTACGGCCGCCGCCCAGTCTCACGATCACGCGCCGGGCGTCGCCGGGTGCGACCGGATTCCGTCGCGCCCTGTCCCGGCGCTCCGCGCAATAGATGGCGCTCGGAGGCTCGACCGTGAGGCGCTCATCGACGAGGGGCCCCAGGGCCCGGCTCGAGAAGAAGTAGGGTCGATCGCCGAGCTTGAAGTTGAGGAAGACCTGATTGCCCATGTGGGGCTCGAAGTTGGAGGTTCTCAGCACCAGCCGATCGCCGTCGACACACTCCATTTTTGCCACTTCGAGATCGATCTGGGAGTCGAGTCCGCGATGGAAGGTCGCGCCCACGCGCCGGGCCAGATCGAGCATCCCGCGGATCTCTTGCGGATCATCGATCGCCGTCGGGTGCAGGCGGCGAAGGGAGTCCTCGGAGATCCTCTGGGATCGGCTCAGCATCGCAACCTGCCTCCAACCAGCCCGCCACGAATCGGCATGCGACCTCGCCGGCCGATCGCAGATTTCGCTGGAGCAAGCGAAGCGAACGCCGGATCGATGCCGCCCAAATCGAACGTCATTCTATTTCCCCAGAGGGCATGCTGCAACTCCGACTCCAAGTCCATGGAAAAAGGAAGTTCCCCCTGGGTAGAGGCCGATGTGTCACCTCATGTGGGAGGTGGACCGGAGAATGGGTCTCTGGCTCCAGCACGGACTCTGGCCGACAGGGAGCAACCCCCCGGACGCTCCTGAGCTGCCGGTGGTGCGTCGGACCCAATCAGCGGTCCACGTCTCTTCATGTGAGGGGTGAACTCGCCAATGCCGCATCGAGCTGATCGCGTAGGTGCTCGAGGTCGCCCGAATTGTCCACGTGAGCGTCCGCGATCTCGCGCACCGCGAGAAGCTGCTGGGCCGCCGGGTTCTCGCTCGCGAGTTCCCGGCCCTCGAGCTCCTGAAGCTCCTCGAGGGTCTCGGGATCTCCGCTGCGGCCGCGGCTGCGGATCCTCTCGAAACGAAGTGTCTCGTCGGCGTCGACCCAGAGCAGCCAGAAGGGTCTTCCGCTCTCGCGTAGGGTCTGCGCCTCCGCGGGATGCCGAACCGAATCGACCGCGAAGTTCCCATCGGGCTTCATCATGGAGAGAAGGCGCTCGGCGAGCACACCGGGGCCGCCTTCTTCGCGCAGGGATCGGCCGGTGTCGATCATGCGCTCCCGGCTCTCCTCCTGGCCCCGTTCTCGGAGCACGTCCCGGATCGCGTCCGATAGGGAGTAGGCCGTGAAGCCTCTCTCCAGCAGCAGCTTGATCACCTCGCCCTTGCCCGCTCCGTTGCGTCCCGCGACCCCGATGATCATTGCTCGAGTTCTACCTCTACTGTCTTTCTACATCTACTGTAAGGGCCGGGCAATCGGTCGAATCCCCCATAGTAGGCTCTCGTCTCCCCAGCCCTTCTTCGTTGCGATCTCCCTACGACTGGGGCAGCCTGCCGGCAATGAGAGTCTACATCACAGGGGCGAGCGGTTTCGTGGGGAAACATCTCCTCCCCCGCCTCGTCGATGCGGGCATGAGCGTGGTATCGAGGGGAATGGAGCTCGATATCTGCGACCGCGAGGCACTCCGCCTGGACCTCGAGGCCGAGCGTCCCGACGCGATCGTTCACCTCGCAGCCCAGAGCTCCGTCGCGGCATCGTGGCAGGATCCCGCCGACTGCTTTCGCGTGAATTACCTCGGAACGCGGAATCTGCTCGACGGCATCGAGTCTCTCGGGCTGCCCGCCCGAGTTCTCCTGATCGGCTCCGCGGACGAGTACGAGACGACCCGGCCCGACATTGCAGCCTACCGGGAGTCGGCCCCCCTGCGCCCCGGCTCCCCCTACGCACGAACCAAGGCGGCGGGCGAGCTGCTCGGTGGCCTCGCTGCCTCCCGGGGGCTCGACGTCGTTCGAGTGCGCGCCTTCAACCATACCGGCGCCGGACAGAGCGAGCGCTTCGTCGCCTCGAGCTTCGCGAAGCAGATCGCCGAAATAGCCGAGGGCGTGCGGGAGCCCCTCATGCAAGTGGGAAATCTCGAATCGGTGCGCGACTTCCTCGACGTAGACGACGTGGTACAGGCCTACCTCTCCCTGCTCGACCCCGCCGTGCCGGCCGATGTCTACAACATTGCGAGCGGCGTTCCCGTGAAGATCGCCGGCCTGCTCGAGCTGATGATGGATGTTGCCGGCGTGTCGCCGACGGTCGAGACCCATCCCGACTTCTTCCGGCCCACGGACCAGCTCATCGGCGACGCAACGCGCCTGCGCGAAGCCACCGGCTGGAAGCCCCGCATCCCCCTGAGGCAGACCGTCGCATCCATGCTCGAGGGCTGGAAGGCCGAGATCGCCCGGCGCCCTCAGCCATCGTCTCCCGTCTGATCCGGCACCGAGTCATCGAGCATCGCAATCAGCGGCGACGGCGGCCCGACCGAGGTGATCCAGAGCTGATGAATCGCCCGCGTCGCCCCGACGTGGAGCAGGCGCCGTGCCGAGGGGCTGTCGCGATAATGGCCGGCGTCGACCTCGACCAGGATCACGTAGTCGAACTCCAGACCCTTCACCTGCTCGATGTCCGTCACCTCGATTCCCGACTTGAACGAGAAATCTTCTTCCTCGACGAGCCGCAGCCCCGAGATCTCACTGCGCGCAAGACCATCGTAGTAGAGCCGGCTCATCTCGGGCGAGGGAGTGAGGATCGCGACCGAAGCGTTGGGCTCCTGGCCCCGCAACTCGCGCAGGGCATCGGCGAGGAACGCTACGCAGGCACCGCGCTGGGAGAAGCGGAAGAGCTCGACTGGCGGTCCCGAGCGCGTCGCCTCCGGCAGCTCGTCGTCCTCCTGCAGATCTCCCAGCAGTGAGTAGGCGAAACTCACGATCTCGTGCGAGGAGCGGTAGCTGATCTTGAGCGTATCGACCTCGGCGCCCGTCACGCCGAGATAGCGGAAGAACTCGCTCCACGACGTAAAGCCGCTGTTCTGCATGACGTGCTGCTGGGTATCGCCCGCCAGCGTGATGCTCGGCCGCTCTCCGAGGGTGTCGAGGAGCACCTGGACCTCCAATGGCGAAAAGTCCTGCACCTCGTCGAGGACGACGTGGCGGAAACGAAGGGGCTTGTTCCTCTTGTTCTTGAGCGGGCCGACCCGGAGCTGGTAGGCGCGAAGCAGGATCGCCTCATCCTCGGGATCCAGTGTGGCAGACACGGATTCATCTCCGGCGAGCGAAGCGTAGAACTCGTCGAGGCGCTGGCGATTCCAGGCCACGAACCTATCGATCTCCGCGTCGCTGAAGGAGCCCGGAGCCGTCTCGTCTCGTTTCGCACGCAACAGGTCATCCTGGGTCAGCACACTGGCCCAATCGTCGAGCGCCTGCTCCCAGCGCTTCTGTCCCGGCACCCTCTCGATCTGGGTCTCGAGAGCCGCGGCCAGCAGGGGATGCAGCTTGAGTCGCTGTATCAGGGCCGGGGCATCTTCTCGCAGCGTCGTCGGCAGCTTCGGAAAGTGACGCCGCCGCTCCGATGCGACCCACTCGGGATACGTGACGATGCGGACGTGATCGAGGCCCAGCGAGGGCAGGACGTGACCGACGTAGTTGCGAAGAGCCCGGGAGAACATGACGACGAGGGTGTCCGCCGAATCGATCTTCCGGTTGTGATACGCGAGGTAGGCGACGCGATGCAGCGCCACCGTCGTCTTGCCCGAGCCCGCCGTGCCGCGAATCACCAGGAATCCCGCCTCGGGTCGGGTGATCAGGTCGAACTGCGAGGGATCGATCAGGCCCGTGATCTCGGGCAGGTGCTTGTCGGCCCGCTCGACCCGGCCCGCAAAATCACTGCCGAGGCGCCGCCGAAGCCCTTCGTCCTGGGCGTGGGCCTGCAGGGCGCGAGCCTCCTCGCCTCCCGCGAGACGCGCCCGCCGAACCTCACGCTGCAGCCACTCTCCCGGCCGCTCGGGATCCCGCACGAAGTCCCCTTCCGGCGCCTGGACCCGGATCAGCTCCCCGGCGTCGATGCGCACCATGCGCCGCACGATGAGCTCGCCGATGCGCTCGCGGCCGGAGATCTCCTCGTCGTACTCGTCGCCCTGGCTGTAGCGATAGAAGATCTTCGAGATCGGAGCGTCCCTCCAATCCACGATGCGGACGCCCGGCGCGAGGCAAGTGGTCCTGCCCAGACACAGATCGCGCTCGCGGCCTTCTTCTCGCAGGCGCATGTGTGCGAAGTAGGGAGTGTCGGGGTCCACTCGAACCGCCGGCCCGGCGCTTCGCAGCTGCTCGAGCACGGCCGACTGATGATGGAACTGCTCCTGGAGCGCAGAGCCGTCCTTGGCCTCGTCGCCCGAGAACATGACCTCGCGCAGGCGCTCCAGCTCGCGCACGATCGGGGCGTGAGAGGCAGCCTTCGGATCGGGAAGCGCCGCCACGGCCTTGCCGACGTTCGCCACGAGCTTCAGCTCCTGCTGCACGATCTCCGGTACCTGCTCCGGGGCTTCTTCGCTCAAATTCCTCTCCAGCTCATCGCAACCGCTCATCCCGGCAATCCGTTCAGCAGTCCGTTCAGAAGATCTTCCAGCGGCACAACCAGGCGCTCCCCTGGCGTCCCCGGCTCCAATCGGTGCGGCGCACTCGCTCGAATCACCGCGATCTCATCCTGGCTTGAGCAGACCCTGAACGCCGGGGCAGAGAGTTTACGCGCTTCGCCGAATTCCACACCCGTGAGAGCGCAGAGGAATCACCCCGCGGATCAGATCTGATAGGTCAGGATGTCGGAGCCGAGGCGGCGGACGCCGTGTCGCTTGGCGTCATTGCAGAGGTCCTCGAGCGTCGTCTCATCGAGCACCGCGGCGAAGCGGACGGCCAGCACATCCCACAGGAAGTCCGGGCCGAAGCCGGTCGCGCCAGCGTCGGTCCCGCCCGGGGACTCGTCATCGGCGCGATCCCTCACGCTGCCTTCGATCGGCCCTTCGACGGCTTCGACGATCTCGCGCAGGCTGACACCCGAACCCCTGCCGGCCAGAACGTAGCCTCCCCCCGGCCCGCGCTTGCCCGTCACCAGGCCCGCCCGGCGCAGGCGCTGGAAGATCTGCTCGAGGTAGCGCGGCGGAATTCCCTGGCGCTCGCCGATCACTCTCAATTGAACCGGAGCGGACTCTGCGTTGTAGGCGAGATCGAACATCCCGCAGACCGCATATCGAACCTGGGAGGAGAGCAATCGCATGCCTGGGACAATGCACGACGTGGAATCAGGCCGCCACTCGGGGTGCGCAGCGCGCCGCCACCCGCCCATGAAGGGGCTGCTACAGTCCCGCCTCGCTACGGACCGAGGATTGATGAAGGGCGACGACGAAAGCACGATCGAGAGGGGCAATTGGCTCCTCACCTGGACCCACCGCGGCTGCCTGGCCGTGCTGGTGATCTGTGCAGGCATGATCGCACTCGGAGAAGAAGCCGGGAGCGACGATCCGCCTCCGCTCGAGTTCACGATGGTGGCGGTGGGCCTCGCGGTCGCATCGATCGTCGGTCGACGTCTGTCGACCTCGCCGCGCCTGGCCGCGAGCTTTCGTTTCGGCTCGGAGCTGCTGGGGCTCGTGCTCGCGGCCGCGATCGGCATCACGGCGATCGGCCTGGCCGCCACGGCCGGCGAGAAGCAGAACGCCCTGCTCTTCGTCCTCGGCGGCGGGATCCTCTGCCTTCGACCTCCGAGCGCCCTGGTGACTCCTTCGGCCGTGGGCAAGTAGCCGAGCACGCAGCGATGAAGCAGCCCCCAATCAACCCGATGATGTGGATGAAAGAGCAGCGATGTTGATCGGACTCGACGGCGTGGGACGCCAGATCGGAGGGCGCACCCTCTTCCGCGACGCCAGCCTGGTGCTGCGCCCGGGCGATCGCATCGGCCTCGTTGGCCCGAACGGCGCGGGCAAGACGACCCTGCTGCGCATGATTGCCCGAGACGAGCCCTGCGACCTCGGCGAAATCAGCGTGGGCCGGGGTGTGCGCATCGGCATGCTGCGACAGGAGATCGATCCCACCCTCGAGCGCTCGGTCTGCGACGAGGCGGCCTCGGCCATGGGACGCCTCGACGAGCTCGAGGCAGAGCTGCGTCAGCTCGAGCTCGCGATGACGCGACACGGTGAGCTCGATGAGGAGATCCCCGATGCCCTCGCCCATCGTTACGACCAGGTGAGTGGAGAGTTCACTCACGGCGGAGGCTTCGAACGCGAGGCCCGGGTCGCGGCGGTGCTCGCCGGGCTCGGCTTCGACGAAGAGGCGCGCACGCGTCCCCTCAACAGCTTCAGTGGCGGCTGGCTTATGCGCGTCGAGCTGGCGAAGCTCTTCCTCTTCGATCCCGACGTGCTTCTGCTCGATGAGCCGACCAACCACCTCGACCTTCCCGCGATCCAGTGGTTCGAGGAGACGATCGATGATTTTCGAGGCGCGGTCGTGGTGGTCTCCCACGACCGGACCTTCCTGCGGCGGCACGTCTCGCGCGTGGCCGAGGTCGAGGGAACGGGCCGCTTCCGGGTCTACGAGGGGAACTACGACAGCTATCTCAGGCAGCGCGAGGAGCAGCGGGAGATCTTGATGGCCCGCAAGGCGAATCAGGACCGGGAGATCGCCCAGATGGAGCGCTTCGTCGAGCGCTTCCGGGCCAAGTCCACCAAGGCGAAGCAGGCCCAGAGCCGCGTGAAGGCGCTCGAGAAGATCGAGCGCATCGAGGTCGCGCCGGAGCTCAAGCGGCGCATGCGGATGCGCATTCCCGACCCCGAGCGTTCGGGTCAGATCGTGATGAGCCTCACGGACATCCACAAGTCCTACGACGACAAGAAGGTCTACGAGGGAGTCGGCCTGCAGATCCAGCGGAAGGATCGTGTCGCGCTTGCGGGACCCAACGGCGCGGGCAAATCGACGCTGCTCCGCATTCTGGCCGGTACACTCGATTTCGATTCGGGCGAGCGTCGCCCCGGGCACAACGTCGAGGTCGCGTTCTACGCCCAGCACCAGCTCGAGTCCTTGAATACCGCCAACAGCATCCTCGAGGAGCTCTCGGAGGGTGTCAGCGTCGACGACGCCTCCCGCCTGCGCGGGCATCTCGGCGCCTTCATGTTCAGCGGCGACGAGGTCGACAAGAAGATCTCGGTTCTCTCGGGCGGTGAGAAGGCGCGAGTCGCCCTGGCGAAGATGCTGCTGCGGCCCGCCAACCTGCTGATCTTCGATGAGCCGACGAACCACCTCGACATCACCTCGCGCGAGGTGCTCGAGCAGGCGCTCTCCTCCTTCGCCGGCACCTTCGTCTTCGTCTCCCACGATCGCAGCTTCATCAACGC
>CBDUYG010000152.1:0-7266 GCA_965371385.1 uncultured Myxococcales bacterium
GCGAGTCGTTCTGTGCATCTTCGCCCTGGGCATGCAGGCGAAGATGTTCCTCAATGTTCAGCCCAACCATTATGGCTTTGCTCTAGTGATGCCCGCGACGCTCCTCTTCATCGTCGCCCTGGTCGACTGGATCCCCGAGTGGATTCGGAGCCGCTCGGGCTCGGGTCTGCTTTTCCGCGTCGGCGCGTGCGTTGCGATCTCGATCGTGGCGATTGCCGCGATCGAGAAGTCCCAGCGGTTCTTCGACGGTCGCAGGACTCAGGTCGCAGCGGGCCGTGATGCCTTCGTGGGCGGGGACCGCGCGGAGGCGATGAACGCCGCGATGGCCTATCTCGACCAGGCGATGGCGCCGGATGCGACCCTCGTCGTCCTTCCCGAGGGAGTGATGATCAACTATCTGATCCGTCGTCGGAACCCCACTCCCTACTTCAACGTGATGCCTCCCGAGATCATCCTCTTCGGCGAGGGGACGATGCTCGAGGCCTATCGGGAGTTTCCTCCCGACTACGTCGCTCTCGTCCACAAGAAGACGGCTCTCTATGGCTATCCTTTTTTCGGCCGGCACTATGGTCAGGCGATCCAGCGCTGGCTCGATGATGACTACGAGCTCGTCAAGGCGATTGGGATGCCTCCATTTCGTGACGACACCGGATTCGGGATCGCGATCCTGCAACGCAAGTCCGGACGGACCGCGCACGATCCTCGGGGGAGACGATGAGCAGGCGATTCCTCTTTGCAGCGATCACACTGATCGGCGTCGTCGTCGTCGTCGAGTCGCTGTCGTGGTTGGCACTGGTGGGGGTCGGGGGACCGGGGGGAGGGTTTTCCGATCTTCGTGAGTCGCGCAGACAACTCCTGGAGATGCACCGGGAGGAGCCCGGGGGGCGCAGGAAGAAGGGCCCCAGGACGGCGGCCGACGTCAGCCTCCATCCCTACATGGGTTATAGCCTCGATCCGGCCGATCCCCGGGTGCACGACTTCGGCTTCCGGGGCTCTCCCGATTTCGTCCTGCACGATCCCGGAACGGTCGTCGTCGCGATCACCGGGGGCTCGGTCTCCCAGAGTATCTGGAAGCGCGGTGGAGGGGAGATCCGCGCGGCCCTCGAGACGATTCCGGAGTACGAGGGGAAGGAAATCAAGCTGATCGCGATGGGGGTCTGGGGTTGGAAGCAGCCCCAACAGCTCGCCGCTTTCAGCTACCTCCTCGCGCTCGGTGGGCAGTTCGACATCCTGATCAACATCGATGGGCTCAACGAGATCGGCAGCGGAAAGAAGTTGAAGGCCTACCTGCGAGGTGCCATTCATCCCGCCTATCCGAGCCCGCGTGTCTGGGAGACGATGTCGAAGGGGATGGGCTCGCGCTCCGCCCTGGTGGCCGCTGGCGAGGTCCAGCTCCTGCGCCAACGCCGGGTCGACTTTGCGAGGCGCTTGGATCGACTCCGCATGAGCGTTACCGGTAATCTCGTCTGGTCGCTTGGGGACCGAATCCTCCAAGCGCGGATCGTCGACGCTGAGGAGAAGCTACTGCGGGTTCAGGAGGAGGAGGCGGGTGAGTCGCTCCCGAATCTCTACGGTCCCGACGAGCCCCGAAATCTGCGGCAGATGCAGCAATACGTGGCCGACCTCTGGATGCGATCCACACTGCAGATGGAATACCTCGCCCGGGGAAATCACATCTCCTACTACCACTTCATCCAGCCCAGCCAGTACATGCCCGGCAGCAAGGTCCTGACCCCTCTCGAGCGCAGGAAGGCTTTCTCGAAAGGGGGGATGTATCGCGACTATGTGATCAGCGGCTATCCCATGCTGATCTCGAGAATCCCCGCCCTCGCGCTCAAGGGAGTACGGGTGTTCGATCTCACTGGCCTCTTCGAGGACGAGAAGCAGAGCATCTACATCGATTACTGCTGTCATATGAATCCACGGGGCGACGCCATGGTGGGCGCCGCGATCGGCGAGGCGATCGTGCGGGACTTCGAGAAGACGCCGTGCTGGGATCCGCAAGACAGCGCTCCACCCGCTCAGAGCACCCGGCGTTGCCGCCGCTAGCGAGCCCCAGCGACCCGAGATCCTTGTCTGGGTGCCTCTCGCTTGAGCAGGGTCCCCACCGGCTCTACGACAGTCCCTCGGGCCGCTCCCCGATGACTCCCTCGGCCTCGAGCTCCTCGATCTCCGATTCGTCGAGGCCCAGCTCGTCGCCGAGGATCTCCCGATTGTGCTCTCCCAGGCGGGGCGCCGGTCGCCGGATCCAGCGATCGAGGCCGGCATAGCGAAAGGGGACGGTCGGGATCGGTTGCCTGCCGACGACCGGATGCTCGACCTCTTCGAAGAAGCCGCGAGCCCGGAGCTGGGGATGTGCCGTCTGCTCACGAGGGTTGCAGACGCTGCCCGCTGGGATTCCCGCCGCGATCAGCTCGGCGATCAGCTGCTCCCTCTTGCGCTGAGCCGCCCACCTGGACAGTTCGGCGTCGATCCGGTCGTGGGCATCGCGCCGTCCCGCGTGATGCTCGAGCCCAGGGTCCGAGCACCAGTCGGGGGCGCCGAGCAGCTGCACGAGCGCACGCCACTGGGCATCGCTGGTGACCGAGAGGGCGAGCCAGAACTCGTCTCCCGGGGTGCTTCCCAGGCAGGGATAGAGACCCTGGGGTGCCGCCACCGGTGAGCGATTGCCTTCACGCCCGAGCTTGTTCCCGTAGGCGCTGTACTCGATGACGATCTCGGCGGCTGCGTTGAGTGCGGCTTCCACCATCGTGACCTCTACGTGGCGGCCGACACCCGTGGCTTCGCGCTCGGCCAGGGCGACGAGCAGGGCGAAGGCCGCGTGCATTCCGGCGAGGGGATCGCAGGGGCCTCGCTGAATCCGCGGCTGGTCGTCTGCGTGCCCCGTCAGCCAGGCGAGGCCGGTCATCTGCTCCATCGTCTGGGCGAAGCCGGTGTTGTCGCGCCACGGGCCTGTGAGGCCGAAGGCGGGCATGCGGACCAGGATCGTCCGCGGGTTGATCGAGTGCACGGTCTCCCAGTCGAGGCCGAAGTTGTCGAGCACACGCGGAGTGAAGTTCTCGACGATGGCATCGGCATCGCGGATCAGCCGTCTCGCGAGCTCGGCGCCTTTCGGATCATTGAGGTTGAGCGTGAGTCCTCGCTTGTTCGCGTTCACCGAGAGGTAGAAGGCACTGTACTCCCACCAGTGTTCCTTCTTCCCCTTCAATGCGCCCCCGGTCATGCGCATTCCATCCGGTCGCTGGATCGATTCGAGATGGATGACGTCGGCGCCGAGGGTCGCGAGCATGTGGGACGCCGAGGGCCCGGCCCACCACGCCGTCAGGTCGAGGACGCGAAGCCCGGCGAGCGGAAGCTCGGGCGGGCCGGAGGTCGCGATCGCTCTACGCTCTCGAGGGCCGGGAGCGCCCGTGTGCTCGTTCAGCTTCGGGGCGGGGCGGGGCGGGGGCGGGGTCTCCCCGTCGATCATGTAGGGGCGGCGCGGCTGGTCGAAGCTGTCTGTCGCGTCTCTCACGAAGACGCCCCGCGCTTCGAGCTGCTCGTGATTCCGCACCGTCTCGCCATCATTGACGGGAGCCACGGGAATCCGGAGCAGGCTCGCGCTCTCGATGATCTCCCGGGTCGAGTGGCTGCGGGTATGAGCGTGAACGATCTCGTTCCACTCTGCGAGTCGTCGGGTGCGTCCCTGGACATGGAGGAGGGACTTGTCCTCGCGCAGGTCGGGCCTCTCGATCAGGAGCAGGAAGTCCGAGAATTGCTGGGCCGTGTTGGTGCAGAAGCCCACGTAGCCATCTCGGGTCGGCTCGATCGACGGCGTTTCGACCGACTGGGCCGAGCCCGTGACGCCTCGCAGGCCGAGCAGGCGAAACGCGAGGTCGATGAAATTGCTCGAGGCATAGGCCATGACTTCGAGCAGGGAGAAGTCCACCGTCTCGCCGTGTCCTGTGGCCTGCGCTCGACGCACGGCCGCCAGGGCCGCGACCGACGCAAAGGTCCCGGCGATCCACTCGCTGATCCGCCCCCCGGCCTGGAAGGGCTCCTGGCCGGGGATGCCGCGAGATCCGATCGATCCGGACTCGGCCTGGATCACGAACTCGCTGGCGGGCCGCGCGGCCCACGGGCCGGTGCGGCCATAGGGCGTGATGGAGAGGTGGACGAGGCTCGGAAATCTTCGGGGCAGGCCGAGGGGAGCGAGTCGGTCGGTCTCGAAGTCATCGATCACGAGGTCGGCGCTCGCGATCCAGTCGAGCATGGCGGGGTCTTCCGGCTCTGCGACGATGGATTCCTTGCCCGCGTTCAGGAAACGAAATAGGGCGCCGTCTTCTTCGCCCAGCTCCGCTCCAGTAGCCGACCAATGCCGCATCGGATCACCGCCCTGGGGTTCGATCTTGATTACTTCGGCGCCGGCGTCGACTAGAAGCTTGCCGCAATAGGGTCCGGCAATCTCCGTCGAGAAGTCGATCACGCGAATTCCGCGAAGTCCGATCAAATCGCACGCTCCCGTCTGCTGCTCCCGCTCGAGACTCCGGTCTTCCCGCGAGAGGGGGTTGGGCGGAGGCACGGATCGGGACTCGGCCGAGGATACTCGACTTCGATCGTTCGGCTGAGTCCATCGTGTACACTGCGAACCCCGCGGCCATGAGCGCTGGAGCCACGAGCGCCGCGGCCACGAACCCCGCATGAGCCGAAAAGGCCGGAAGGAGTCGAACGTCGTGAACTATCATCACCTCGAGCTCGAGCTGGAAGGAAGCGTCGCAACCCTGACTCTGAATCGGCGCGAGTCCGCCAACGCTCTCCACCTCGACCTCGCCCGTGAGTTCATGCTGGCCGCGATCGAATGCGACGAGAACCCGGAGATTCGTGCCGTGATCCTGACCGGCGCCGGCAAGATGTTCTGCGCAGGCGGGGATCTCAAGAGCTTCTCGGGCTACGGTGCCGAGCTGCCGAGTCGGCTCAAGGAAATCACGACCTATCTGCACGCAGGCACCTCCCGCCTTTCGCGCATGCGCGCACCGGTGATCGGCGCCATCAACGGCACGGCGGCGGGGGCAGGCTTCAGCCTGGCGGTCTCGTGCGACCTGGTCCTTGCCGCCGAGTCGGCGACGTTCACGATGGCCTATACGGCCGCAGGCCTCTCGCCCGACGGCAGCTCGACGTATTTCCTGCCCCGCCTCATCGGCCTTCGCCGGGCCCAGGAGTTGATGCTGACCAACCGCCGCCTCTCGGCCCGGGAAGCGCTCGATTGGGGTCTGGTCAACGAAGTCGTCGGCGACGACGAGCTGATGAGCCACGTCATGAAGCAGGCGAGGCGGCTCGCCTCCGGTCCGACGATCGCGTACGGAATGGTGAAGAAGCTTCTTGCCGAGACTTTCGGCCAGAGCCTCGAAGGACAGATGGAGCTCGAGTCGCGAGGGATCGCCGCGATGGCGGGAACCGCGGACGGTCGCGAGGGTATGGCTGCCTTCCTGCAGCGACGCAAGCCCGACTTCCAGGGAAAGTAGAAGAGAGGCCCGAGGGCTGCGACCCGCGTCTCCGTTCCGCTCCACTCGAGCGAGGGGTGAACGACCCGCTTGGAGCGGGATTTCGAACAGGGAATCAGAACTGGAAGTAGACGAAGGGCCTCCCTACCGGCTCCCCCATGAGAGCGATCCCGAGCAGCACGCCGAGATAGATCGTGCAACGTACGATCGGCGGCCAGCGCAGCACGATCTCGAGATCCCGCCCGACCGCCTGGGCGATCTGCATCGCGATCAAGGGCGCGATGATGAAGAGGAAGGGGCGTAGCCACTGAAGGGCGGCGCCAGCTTCGAGACTCCCCGCTCCCGGTTGAAAGGTCGAGAGCAGAGTGATGATCTGGGCCGTGTCCGCGGACCGGAAGATCAGCCATCCCAGGCATACCAGGTGGAAGGTCACGAGCACACGTAGGGCGTGCCACGCCACCCTTCCGGGCGCCGCGGTCGGCGTCAACCGTTCAAGGGCCGGTGCCAGCGCCCGGTGAGCGATCAGGCAGATGCCGTGATAGGCCCCCCAGATGACGAAGGGCATCGCAGCTCCGTGCCAGAGTCCGCCCAGCAGCATCGTGATCATCAGGTTCTGCGTTCTTCGAGCGCTTCCCCTTCGATTGCCGCCGAGAGAGATGTAGAGGTAGTCGCGCAGCCAGGTCGACAGGCTGATGTGCCAGCGGCGCCAGAAGTCGCTCGGGCTCGTCGCTGCGTAGGGGAGCCGGAAGTTGAGCATCAAGTCGAAGCCCATCACCCGGGCGAGCCCCCGGGCGATGTCGGTATAGCCCGAGAAGTCGCAGTAGATCTGGAATGCAAAGGCCCAGGTCGCGACCAGGACCTCCCCTGCGACGGGCTCCGAGCCCCGTCCGTATACCAGATCGACCAGCAGGGCGAGGTTGTCGGCGATTACGACCTTCTTGTAGAGGCCCCAGAGGATCAGCCACGAGCCGCTTCCGAGGCGCTCGGCCGTCACCTCCCGCGCTGACAGGATCTGGGGTAGCAGGCGTCCGGCTCGCTCGATCGGCCCGGCCACCAGCTGAGGAAAGAACGCCACGTAGAGGGCGAAGTCGAGAAAGTCGTCCGCCGGGGCCACGCGCCCCCGGTACACGTCGATCGAATAGCCGAGGGTCTGGAACGTGTAGAACGAGATCCCGACCGGAAGGACGACATCGAGCGCAAACGCGGGCAGCGTGATGCCGAACCCTGCGAAGAGCTCCTGCAGACTCCCGGCGAAGAAGCCCGCGTACTTGAAGAAGCCGAGGATACCCAGGTTCGTGGCGAGGCTCACCAGGACGAGCTGCTTGCGACGCTGGGGCGAGGTCGACCGTCCCAGGGCACGGCCGACGAGGTAATCCACCCCGGTGGAGATCGCGATCAGCGAGAGGAACTTCCAGCTCCATGCGCCGTAGAAGACGTAGCTCGCCACCAGCAGCATGCGGTTCTGGCCGCGCCTTGGAAGGACGAGATAGAGGCTGAAGACGATTGCGAAGAAGACGCCGAATTCGAGGCTGTTGAACGGCATTCGAGGCAAGGTCCATGAGTTGAATTCGACTCGCTCTTCGCCCTGCGTCGTCGGACTCTTCCCGGCGCCGCAGCCCGATCTTCGAAGCGTGCGATCAGGCTATGACGCCCCGCTCGCGCAGCGCCGCGATTTCGTCGGTGCTGCGCCCCAGCTCTTCGAGCACCTCGTTGCTGTGCTCCCCGTGCTCCGGAGCCATGTGACGCGGCTCCCAGGGAGTTCCGCCGAAGTCGGCCGGCGTTGCCG
>CBDUYG010000153.1:0-7252 GCA_965371385.1 uncultured Myxococcales bacterium
TTCAATTTCGTTGGTTCGATCTCGTTGATTCGAACGGCTCTACTCGGTCTCGCCGGTCGGGACCTGCGCTCAGCGCCAGCTTCCCGTCCACGGGGTGTAAAGACCGGGGGGATCACATCTCTAGCGTTTCGCAACGCCCAATTCCAGCAATTCGACCTCTCCGCGATCTCCGTCGATGGCCGCGCGGGCACCGAACGACCAGGCGAGATGGTTGTCGCAGTGACCGAAGGGAAGCTCGCCCACGACGGGAATACCCAGGGGCGCGAGGATCTCCGTCATCACCTCGGTTGCTTCCGAGTTCGCATCGGCATCGCTCCCGCATCCCGTGAGTGCGCCGATCCCGACGCCCACCAGACCCTCGAGCTTTCCCGCCAGCAGCAGCTGCTGAAGCATGCGGTCGAGAGCATAGGGCGCCTCGTTCACCTCCTCGATGAGCAGAATCGCGCCCCGGGTATCGATCTCCCAGGGCGTGCCGAGGCTCGCGGAGACGAGGGAGAGGGATCCCCCTGTGAGGCGCCCTTCGCCCCAGCCCGCGATCAGGGACTTGCCCGGAATTCGCGGAGGCGGACCGATGCCGAGCAACGTGGCCTTGAGAGCCTTGCGAGACTCGGCGCTCAGCGCCGTGGGCCTCTCCAGCATCGGACCATGGATCCCCATCAGGCCGACGCAGCGGCGTTGCCAGAGGAGCAGGCTCGTGATGTCGCTGTAGCCGACGAGGGGCTTCGCCGCCCGGCGAAACACATCGGCATCGAGGCGCGGGATGATGCGCTGGCTCCCATAGCCACCGCGCGCGCAGAGGATCGCGTCGACCTCCGGATCGCGTACGAGCTCCATCAGCTCGTCGGCCCGGCGCTCGTCGTCGCCTGCGAGGTATCCGCGCCGAGCCGTGAGGTCGGCGCGATGCTTCACCTCGAAGCCGAGCTTGCGCAGCAGGTCCTCGCCCGCTTCCAGGCGCTCGGGATCCACCGGCCCAGCCGGTGCAGCGATGCCGATGGTTGCTCCCTGCCGGAGCGCCCGCGGCTTTCGCAGGGTAGGCACCTAGTGTCCTGTCCTCGAAGATCGCCCGCCTTCGAGTCCAACGGCAGGTCGCCGGCTGCGTTCCACTGCCTGCGCCGTAGACCACACCAAGCCTCGGTCGCACGCCTTGCCAGCGACTCGCAGCTGGCCTCTCGGTGCGAACGGTGAACTTCGGGGACAGGACACTAGAAGGGATCGTCCTGCCCGAAAGAGCCGCCGGAGAACTCGCCTCCAGCGCCGCCCCCACCCTGAGGGCCCCGGTCGAAGCCGGCTCCGGCCCCGCCGCCGTGGTAGGGATCCGAGGCGTCGAGGGGCCAGTCACGAAAGAGGGCGTAACGGCCGAGGAACTCGAGTTTGACGGTGCCCGTGGGCCCGTTGCGCTGCTTGCGGATGATCAGCTCGGCGAGGTCCTGATGCTCGGTATCGGGGTTGTAGACGACGTCGCGGTAGATGAAGGCGATGATGTCGGCGTCCTGCTCGATCGCCCCGGACTCCCGCAGGTCCGCCATGATGGGGCGCTTGTCCTCCTTGCGGGTCTCCGGCCCGCGGTTGAGCTGGGAGAGCGCCACCACGGGAATGTTGAGCTCCTTCGCGAGTCCCTTGAGGCCCCGGCTGATCTCGGAGATCTCCTGCTCACGGCTATGGGTGTTGTGGTCGCCGTGCGCGAGCTGGAGGTAATCGACGATCACCAGATCGAGCCCCCGCTGGGCGTGCATGCGGCGGGCCTTGGCGCGCATTTCGAGCACCGTACTGGCAGGAGTATCGTCGATCCAGATCTCGGCATTCGCGAGCTTCTCGGCCGCAACGACGAGAGCGCCGTGGCTCTCGGTGGAGATGAATCCGTTCCGGAACGCTGAGGCATCGACCTGAGCCTCGCTGGCGAGCAGGCGCATGACCAGTGCTTGGGTCGTCATCTCCAGCGAGAAGACCGCGACCTTCTTCCGGTACTCGACCGCGGCGTTGCGAGCGATGTTGAGCGCGAACGCCGTCTTTCCCATCGAGGGTCGGGCCGCGATGATGAAGAGATCGCCCTTCTGGAGCCCGCCCGTCATCTCGTCGAGCACGCCATAGCCCGAGGGCAAACCGGTGAGATCGCCGCCGCGATTCATCAGCATCTCGATGTGATCGATGGCGCTGTGGACCTCGACGTTGAGGGGACTCAGGGCACTCCGGGCCCGCTCCTGGCTGAGGGCGAAGATCTTCGACTCCGCCGTATCGAGGAGCTCCCCGGATTCCTGGGCCTCGTCGTAGCCGAGGCTGACGATCTCGGAGGCAACGCTGATCAAGCCCCGCTTCACGGACTTGTCGCGCACGATGCGCGCGTAGTGGATCACGTTGGCGGCGGTCGCTTCATAATCGGCGATATCCGCCAGCGCCACCGCCCCGCCGATGCTCTCGAGCAGGTCGTTTGATTTCAGGTAGTCGGCCAGGGTGGTGAGGTCGACGGGCTGATTCTCGTCCTTGAGCGTCACCATGGCGCGATAGAGGCTCTGGTGGGCCGGGTGATAGAAGTCGTCCGGCGTCACCTCGGTGACGATCGAGTGGATCGCGTTGTTGTCGAGCAGAATCGCCGAGAGAACCGCCTTCTCAGCGTCGACGTCGCTCGGCGGAACGCGTCTGCGACCTTCGCCCTCGGGCGGCCCTGCTCCGGGGCCCTGCCGATTCCACGGCCCCCTCCCGTCGCCGTTCACCGCTCCCCCCCCTCGGATGATCCGGATGACCGATCCTCACTTGATGCCGTTCTTTCTGCCGTTCTTTCTGCCGTTCTCGATTTCCGCTCTTCTGGTCCGTTCTTTTGAACCGTTCTTCCGGCCCGCGAAGAGTTGGAAGCTCGAGACCGGGGCCCGACTCGCATTATACCGGCAACGAGTTGGAATGAGTCGACGGGATGCAATCGAAACGGGGACTCTTCAAATAAATGACGCGCGCCCCTCAGCTCGGGACACGCGTCTCGTTCTTCCCTCCTCCTCGTTCGATCACGAGGAGGGTCGGAACCGGGTCGCCATCCCCCGCCGGGGGCCTGGCTGTTCTCGATCCGCCCCTACTCCTCGGCTCCGACCACCAGCTTGATGCTCGCACTGACGTCGCTGTGCAGCTTGATCTCGATCGAGTGCTCACCGATCTCCTTGATCGAATCTCCGAGCTGAATCCTGCGGCGATCGATCTCGAGCCCCTTCTCGGCCAACATGTCGGCGATGTTCTGGCTCGTCACCGAGCCGAAGAGCTTGCCGTCTTCGCCTGCGCGGCGAGTCGCCTCGAGCACGATCGACTGGAGCTTGTGTGCCACCGCCTGGTGACTCTTGAGCTCCTTGGCGAGCTTGTCTGAGATCACACGCTGCTGGTGTGCGAGTTCCTTGATGCTCGACTCCGTGGCAACGCTCGCGATGCCCTTGGGCAGCAGATAGTTTCGCGCATAGCCGGGCTTCACCGCGACGAGGTCGCCGGCTGCACCGAGCCTGTTCACGTCCTCTCTGAGGATGACCTTGACTGATCCCATGATCTCCCCCGAATCACATATGTCCTGCCGCGATCGGCAGGAAGGCGATCTGGCGCGCCCGCTTGATCGCGACCGCCAGCTGGCGCTGATGTTTCGCGCAGGTTCCGGAGATGCGGCGCGGAGTTACCTTGCCTGTCTCGGAAATGAAGAGGCGCAGGGTCTTGGGCTCCTTGTAGGAGAGCGCCAGCTTCTTGTCTGCGCAGAAGCGGCACACCTTGCGGCGCTGGAACATTCCCTTCTTGGCCTTGCGAGCCTTCTTGCGCGCCCGCGCGCGCAGCTTCGCCTTGACGCTCCAATTTCCGCGCGAGGGGCGATCTCCATCGTCACTCCTCCCGGGGCGCGCGGGACGATCACCATCTTCGCTTCTCGGGGCCGGGCGGGCGCTTCGCGGCTCTTCGCTGCCTTCGCTCATGAGGTCTTCTCCTCGTCATCGCCGGCTGCGGCGGGGGGCTCTTCGCTCGCCTCGCCAGCCTGGGCATCGGGCGCATCCGCGGCGGGGGATTCCTCGCCCGCCTCGTCAGCCGAAGCTTCCTCCGGGGTCTCGGTTTCCTCCAAAGTCTTGGCTTCCTCCGCGGCGGTTGCCGCAGCAGCCGCGGCGGCGGCGGCGGCCTCCTCTACGGCCTGGCGCTCGACCTCGGCCCGGGCCTTGGCCTCCTCGGCCTCCCGCACGGCACGCTCGGCAGCCTTGCGCTCCTGCTCGGCCTCCTTCTCCTTGGCCACCGCCTTGCGGGCTTCGATGTCCGTCACCTCGGGGTTCTCCAAGATGGTCATGAAGCGGAGGATGGACTCGTCGAGGCGCAGGGAGCGCTCCAGCTCGGGTACCACCTGGCCGTCGCTCAGAAAGGAGAGGACGTAGTAGTGGCCCTTGTGGAACTTGTTGATCTCATAGGCCAGCTTGCGCTTGCCGAGGTTCTCACAGAAGAGGCGTTCAGATTGGCTCTTGTCGAGGATTTCGCCCAGCTTGGCCAGGATGGCCGCCGTGCCTTCGTCCGAAATCTCGGGCTGAACGATGATGGTCGTTTCGTATTCCCGCAATGGATCTCCTCCTGGACGGGCGCACTCAGGCACCCGAGCCCCTGCTCTCATGAACCGATCGGCGGGTGGCGCGACGGCTTCGGCAGGGACTGAGGGAAAGGAGGGGCCGTCAGTCGGCTCCTCCGGGGCGCCAATGGATACCAGCCGGCCCGGCTTCTGGCAAGGTCGTCACGCGAGGTCGCGGAAGCTGGATCGAGGAATGGGCCTTCGGCTCCAGCACCCGATCTGGCCGACAGGGATCAACCTCGGACGCCTCTGTGCTGCCGGAGGTGCGCCCGACCCAATTAGCGGTCCGCGTTCCCGGGCGCGAGGGCGACTCTGCGAGACCTGTGAGAAAAGGGGTGGCCGTCGAGGCGCAGGCGCTCGAGAGCGCCCCGGCGGCGCCGGCCTCGCTCAGACCCCGTCGAGGAGCGCCTGGTGGACCCGGGGATCTCGGGTCAGTTCGGGGTGGAAGGTGCAGGCCATCACATTGCCCTCACGCACCCAAACGGGGGCGCCATCGACCCGGGCCAGGACCTCGACCGCGGGGCCGAGGTGACTGAAGCGGGGAGCCCGGATGAAGACGCAGCGCAGACCCGCGGGTTCTTCCCGGGTAGCCACCTCAGCGCCCTTCTCCTCTGCCCCTCGGGCCGACACGGGGTCCGCGCAGGTGGCGAAGGAATCGACCTGGGTCCCGTAGGCGTTGCGCTCGGCGACCAGGTCGAGGAGCCCGAGGGTCGAGACCGGATGGTTGGCGGAGCTGCGGGCCAGCAGGATCGCCCCGGCGCAGGTCCCGAGGACGGGATGCCCCGCCTCGGCGAAGGCCTGGACGGGGCGCCAGAGCCCCAGACGATCCAGCCCCTTGGCGATCGTCGTGCTCTCACCGCCGGGCAGGATCAAGGCGTCGACCTGAGCCAGGTCCTTCTCCTTCAGGATGGGGACGGCGCACGCGCCCAGGCTTTCGACCGCCCGGGCGTGCGCCTCCATATCCCCCTGGATCGCAAGGATTCCGACGCTCGCCTTCAACCTGGGACTCCTTCTCCGATCGGGCCCGACCCGACCTGCCGCCGTCTACCAGCCGCGATTCGCCAGGCGCTGGCTCTCGTCGAGAGTCTCCATCTCGATCCCCTCCATCGCATCCGCGAGGCCTCGACTCGCTTCGAGGACCTCGCCCGCGTCCTCCCAATGGGTGCAGGCCCGAACGATCGCGCGAGCTCGGGTATCGGGGTCGTCGCTCTTGAAGATCCCGGAGCCGACGAAGATCGCCTCGGCACCGAGGACGCGGCAGAGCGCGGCGTCGGCGGGCGTCGCCACGCCGCCGGCGGCGAAGTTCGGCACCGGCAGGCGACCGTGCTCGTGCACGTAGCGCACACCATCGTAGGGCGCACCGAGATCCCGGGCGTGGGACATCAACTCCTCCGGGCGCAGGGCCTGGAGGGCGCGCATGTCGCCGTTGATGGTGCGCAGGTGCCGCACCGCCTCGACGATGTTTCCGCTCCCCGCCTCGCCCTTGGTGCGGATCATCGCCGCCCCTTCTCCGACCCGTCGCAGGGCCTCGCCGAGGTTGCGAGCACCGCAGACGAAGGGCGCCTTGAAATCGAATTTGTCGATGTGGTGCGCGTCATCGGCCGGCGTCAGCACCTCGCTCTCATCGATGAAGTCGATCCCGAGCGCCTCGAGGATGCGAGCCTCCATGATGTGACCGATGCGAACCTTGGCCATCACCGGTATCGACACACAGCGCTGGATCTCCTCGATCATCTCGACCTGGCTCATGCGCGCGACACCGCCATCCCGGCGAATGTCCGCCGGCACTCGCTCGAGCGCCATCACGGCGCAGGCGCCCGCGTTCTCGGCGACCTTGGCCTGCTCGGCATTGGTCACGTCCATGATGACGCCACCCTTCATCATCTCGGCAAGCCCCACCTTCAGCTCGAAGGACTCCGCCGTACTACGACCCTGACCGTTTCCGCCACTTCCAGTGCTTTCCGCCGATCCACTCGCCTCTCTCGTCATCCGACTTCCTCCTTGGCACGACGTCTCGTCGCCGTTCGCTGATTCGCGGGAACGCACCCGGGAATCAGAGGTGAACACTCACGGCCTTCCGGCCCCCTCGCGTGCGGATCGGGCTCGCCGCCACCACCTCGGCGAGCGCGGCGACGCCGCGACGAATCGAATCTTCCCCCGCTCGAGCGATCGTGAGGCGCAGGGCGCGGGACGCTCCACCATCCGGCAGGAACTGGGAGCCCGGCGCAAAGAGGACTCCCGCACGCGCCGCATCGGCGAGCAGATCCCGTGTATCGATGTCATGGGGAAGCTCGACCCAGATCTGATAGCCCCCGTCCGGCCGCGTGAACCCAGTGCCGTCGGGCATCTCCCGGGCAAGAGCATCGAGCATGACGTCGCGCCGTTTGCGCAGAATGCGGCGCAGCCGGGCGAGGTGACGGTCGTAGCTGCCATCGCCCACGAAGGCCTCCATCGCGGCCTGGAGGGGCAGGGAGTCCGAGAGGTCTGTCGCGTGCTTCAGCGCCACCAGGCCCTCGACGGCACGCCCCCGAGCGGCCAATGCGCCGATCCGGACACCGGGAAAGAGGGACTTCGAAAACGAGGTGAGCTGCACCACGAGGTCTCGCTCGTCGAGCGCGAAGAGGGACGCGACGCTGCGCCCGCTGAAGCGCAGATCCATCTCGAAGGCGTCTTCGATCACCGGCTTGCCGTGGCGGC
>CBDUYG010000154.1:0-7233 GCA_965371385.1 uncultured Myxococcales bacterium
TCCGACTGCTCCGACTGCTCCGACTTTTCCGACTTCCGGTTCGGCGGAGCCGTCGGCACTGCAGAGCCTTCGCTCTGCCACGCAGGTTCCTAGCCCGAATTATTCATGAGCGCTCTACTGCGGCCGGCAATAGCACTGCATTTTCGGGACCTTCTCACTGCGTCGATCCTCGACGTACTGAAAGTACGCCTCCGCGGCGACGCGAAGCGTCGCTTGCGCTTGGCCAGCATAGCTGGCCCGCGGTCGACTTCGCTCCGAGGGCCCCGAAACTGCAGCACTCTTGCCGCCCTCGCAACGAGCTTCACGAATAATTCGGGCTAGATTAGCCGATCGAGCCGCTGCACCGGAGTCGAATCGTCCCTCAGCCTCGGGTCTGGTCGTAGTCCCGATCGATGTCCCGATGCTCGAGGTTGATCCTGCGGCCGCTACCGCCCAGGGCCTCCGCGAGGGCGCAGGCCGCAGCGACAGAGCGGTGACGCCCACCGGTACAGCCGATCCCGATCGTGAGGTAGGCCTTGCCCTCCTGATCGTAGAGAGGCAGGAGGAAGCGAACCAATTCGAGAATCCGCCCGAAGAGATCCCTTCCGAGCTCGCTGTCGAGGACATATTGCGAAACGTCGAGTTCGAGGCCGGAGCGGGCTCGCAGGGTTTCCTCGAAGTAGGGGTTGGGAAGACAACGGAGATCGAAGAGCAGCTCGACCGAAACCGGGGTGCCGTTGCGAAATCCGAACGAGATGAGATTCACCACGGTCTGGCGCCTCGCGCCCGTGACGTGGCGAACCACCGACTCCTTGAGCTGGTGCACGTTCAGCGTGGAGGTATCGATCACCAGATCCGCCAGCCGGGCGACGTCGGCCAGTACCCCTCGCTCGCGTTCGATCCCTTCGTCGACCCGACCGGTCGGTGAGAGGGGGTGGACCCGACGCGTCTCGCGATAGCGCTTCTCCAGAACCGCATTGCTGCACTCGAGGAAGAGGACCTCGACATGAGCCTCGACCTCGCGCAGCTCCTCGACGACCGCGGGGAAGTGCCGCAGGAAGGACGCCTCCCGGGCATCCAGGGCCAGTGCGATCTTCTCGATCGGCGGTGTGGTCTTGGCGCACAGATCCAGGAACTGGGCAATCAGCTCCGCCGGCAGGTGGTCCACGCAGTAGAATCCCAGATCTTCGAGGGCCGCCATCGCCGTGGTCTTGCCGCTTCCCGACAGGCCACTGACGAAGACAATCGAGGATTCCCTCGCCACACTCGTCACTTTCGGTTCACCTCTCGCCGTGATGCGGTTTCGGGCTCGGATTCGACATCGGTCTTCTCTTCGGTCTCGACTTTCGCCGCGGTCTCCGCCTCACCCCTCGCCTCATCCCTCGCCTGGCTTCGCAGCCGCTCGTCGAGGCTCCGGGCTGCGTTCACTCCCTGCTGCCGCAGCAGGGCATCCCGGCCCGCGACCTCGACGAGTGACGCCGTACTGGTCGCGGGCCGCACAGGGATCACGAGGGCTGGAATCGGCACACCGGCGACCCGCTCGAGCGGACGGTCGAGACCCAGGCGCTCGTACTCCACGCCCTCGTTCCAGCGCTCGAGATGGCAGATCAGATCCACCGGCGACTCGTCGACGACCGATTCGTCCCCATAGAGATCCGGCACGCTGATCAATCCCACACCCCGAATCTCGAGATGATGACGAATCGACTCGGGCGACTTCCCAACCAGCGTCGCGGGGCCACCGCCGGGTGGGCGCAGGACGGTCAGCTGCACGACGTCATCCGCGACCAGCCGGTGACCACGCTGAACCAGCTCGAGCACGCACTCGCTCTTTCCGATCCCGCTAGGTCCCTTGAGCAGAATGCCCAGACCGAGCAGCTCGACCAACGAGCCGTGAACCTGTGTCTCCACGGTTCCCTCCGAGAGGCGCATCCAAGCCTGCGGCAGAAGGTCGATTGGCCTCGTACGAGCCCCTGGGTACCGGCCCACGGCCCGGGCCGCTCGCCCCGCCTCCGCTCAGAACTTCGCGTCCTCTTCCTCGATCGCGCGATGGATGTCATCCCGACTCTGGGCGTCTGCCAGCTTCTTTCGAAAGTCCGCGTCCCGGAAGAATCGCGAGATGCGTGCGAGGGCCTTGAGGTGCTGGCCACCGGAGTGCTCCGGCACCACCAGGAGGAAGAAAAGCTGGGTGGGCTGGCCGTCGATCGAGGAAAAATCGACGCCATCCGAGCTTCTCGCGAAGGAGGCAATGAGACGGTCGAGGCCTGCCATCTTGCCGTGCGGGATCGCAACACCTTCGCCAATCCCCGTACTCTGGAGCTCCTCCCGCTCGATCAGGACCTCGAGCAGCCGCTCGGACTTGATGGAGGGAATGGCCACGGAAACCGCGGACGACATCTCCCGCAATACCTCGTCCTTCGTCTTGGAGGCGAGATCGAGAATGACCGCGTCCTTGACGAGAATGTCCATGATCTTCACATGAGACTCCGCTGAGCGCGCGCGCAGGCTACCCCACCTGACGACGTTTCGTCGAGGATAGAACGTTCATCGCCTCGCGGTATTTCGTCACGGTCCGCCGGGCGATGTCGATATTGGCCGATTTGAGCATCTCGGCGATCCGCTGGTCCGAGAGGGGCCGCCGGGAATCCTCGCTCGAGATGATCTTGCGGATCTTCTCCTTCACACTTTCGCTCGCGATCGCCTCTCCGTTGAAGCGGCCGATGCTCGAGTTGAAGAAGTACTTGAGCTCGTAGACGCCTTGGGGAGTGTGGACGTATTTGTTCGTCGTGACGCGGCTGACCGTTGATTCGTGCATCTCGATGTCGTCCGCCACATCGCGCAGATTGAGGGGCCTGAGGAAGTTGATGCCCTTTTCGAAAAAATCTCGCTGATAGCGGATGATGCTCTCCATCACGCGGTAGATCGTTCGCTGACGCTGGTGGATGGAGCGGATCAGCCAGACCGCCGAGCGCAGCTTTTCGTGAACGTAATCCTTGGCGTCCTTCGTCGCGTTCTCGTCCTTGCTCAGGAGATCTCGATAAACGTGATTCACCTTGAGCTTGGGCAGGCCGTCCTCGTTGAGCAGGATGTGGAACTCATCCGCGACCTTGTAGACGTAGATGTCGGGAGTGATGTAGATGGGATCGTCGCCGCCGAACGCGCGGCCGGGCCGAGGCTCGAGGCCGGCGATGACCTTGGATGCAAGGGCGACCTCCTCGATCGTTGTGCCGAGTGCCCGGGTCAGTCCGCGGAAATCGCGCTTGCGCAGCAGCTCGAAGTGATCAGTGAGAATCGAGACCACGATCGGATCGTCGATCTCGAAGGCTTCGATCTGCAAGAGTAGGCACTCGCGCAGGTCACGGGCGGCGACACCCGTGGGATCGAGGAGTTGCACAATCGCGAGGGCATTGGCGACTGCTTCCTCGCTCATTCCGGACTGGCGCGCGACGTCCTCGACGCTGGAGCGCAGATAACCATCGTCGTCGAGGTTTCCGATGATCCAGCTCGCGGCTTCACGCGCGGCAACATCGAAGACCGAGAGCTGCAGCTGCCACTCGAGGTGCTCCGAGAGCGTTGCGCGGCGTGTCAGGGTCGCCTCGAGGGAGCGGCCCTCATCGTCATCGCGCGAGCCCGCCGCCAGCCCGGTCTGGGGGTTGGCGTCCATGTAGTCGTCCCACTCGACGTCCGCGATCTTCTCGGCATCGCTCACGTCGGGCTCGGGGGCCGGCTCCGCGTCCGTCGCAGTCGCGGGCGCCTCGACGGCCGCGAGATCGCCCGCGACGTCCATTGCCTCCTGGGATGCGACTCCATCGCCCTCGGGCGCGGCGTCACCAGGCGCCTCGGGCGTGGCATCCGAGATCTCGCCGGGCGTAGGCTCCTCTTCGCCCTCCACCTCTTCGAGGACGGGGTTCTCCGTAATCTCCTGCTGAACCAGGTTCACCAGCTCGAGACGGTTCAGCTGTAGCAATTTGATGGCCTGCTGCAGCTGGGGTGTCATCACCAGCTGCTGCGACATCTTGAGCTGCAGCTTCAGTTCGATCGCCATTCGCTCACGCGCTCCCTTGCCCCACTTCCCGGCACCGCTCTTCGCAACATTCGCGGATCCCGCAGCTTCCGCCGTTTTTCCTCGCCCTCGGCGTCCCTGCCGTCGTCATCGATCTGCGCCCGTCCACTCTACGAGCCCTCACGCTCTCGACCCTCGCTTCCTCCGGCGATCTCAATCCAGCCGGAAGTTTTGACCGAGATAGACTTCTCTCACGGTCGGATCTTCCGCGATCTCGTTCGGTGTACCCAGCTTGAGGATATTTCCGTCCTTGATGATGTACGCGCGATCACAGATCGAGAGCGTCTCCCGCACATTATGATCCGTGATCACTACACCGATGCCGCGATTCTTCAGCTGATCGATGATTTTCTGGATATCGATCACCGCAATCGGATCGACCCCTGCGAAGGGCTCGTCGAGCAGCATGAAACGCGGGTCGAGAACCAGGGCTCGGGTGATCTCCACTCGGCGCCTCTCTCCCCCCGACAGCGCGTCTCCTCGGCGTCCCGCTCGATCCGTCAGCCCCAGCTCGGCCAGTAGCTCGGCAAGGCGCTCACGGCGACGGGCGCGGTTCGGCTCGACGGTCTCCAGGATCGCGTTGATGTTGTCCGCGACCGAGAGCTTGCGAAAGATCGACGCCTCCTGGGGGAGGTAGGTCAGGCCGAGGCGGGCGCGGCGATACATCGGAAGATCCGTGACCTCCTGGTCGGCGATGTAGACCCGCCCCTCGGTCGGCCGCACACTCCCGGCGATCATGTTGAATGTCGTGGTCTTCCCCGCCCCATTGGGACCCAGCAGTCCGACCACTTCACCCGGACTGACCTCGAGCGTCACTCCCTGCACCGCGTGCTTGTCGCCATAGTGCTTGATCAGGCCCTGAGCCGAGAGTGCCGCGCTGCTCATCGAGAGGACCCCCCTCGATCGCAGGCTTCCTGGCCATCCTCCTTCGGCCGGATGACCACGGAGGCGGCCCCGGTCACGCGAATCCGCTCGTCGTCGATGTTGAGCTCGATCTCCCTGCCACGCACCTCATCGCATCCCTGGATCAGAACCGCATCCCCCCTGCACAGGACACTACTTCTCTCGCGGTCGTAGGTCGCTCGTGTGCAGCGGATCTCCCTGTCACCTTCGAAGACGCGAACGTTGCCCTCGGCCTCCAGGCGGTCGGGCTGGGAGGAGCCGGTCGGATAGAAGGCCTGGAGGGTGTCGGCGTTGAGCTGCACGTCGCCCTGTACGACCTTGACGTTGCGGCTGAAAACAAGGCGCCGCGTCTCACCTTCGGTGATCACCTCGAGCTCCTCTGAATCGATGCGTATCGGCTCATCCCCATCGAAGATTCCAAAGGGGGAGTCCCCATCCTCCTCGCCCGAAGACTCCGAGGAAGAATCATCGGTCGCGCCAGCCAGCTGCGCTTCGACCGACGGAAGCGAGGCCTCGGCCTCGACCTCCGCGAGCTCGTCGAGGATTTCTCTGGAGAGACGTGCCAGCTGGGCAACCACGGCCTGATCCAGTTCCGGGCCCGCCTGGACCTCGATCGGATAGCGACGAATGGAGGCTCCCGAGTGTCCCGATCGAACGTCGATCAACCCCTGCCAGGCTGCGCCTTCCCCGGCCCCCGGCTCGGGATCCAGAATCTGACCCACGATGATGGAATCGAGGCCCGCATCCGAAGCCCAGCTCCGAATCTGGCTGGCCTCGGGCTCGGCCACGGCCGGGAGGCCCGACTCGTCAGGAGGCACGACCCGGACGCTTTCCCTCCGCCCCAGCTCACTCGCCAGCCGCTCCGCCACGAGGGAAGCAAGATCCGAAGCTCCCGGCTCGGGCGCATCCCGTGTCGATCGCGATCTCTCGGAACCGTCGCCGAGGCGGGCATCGACGAAGGGAGCGACCGCGATTTCGAGCGCCGACGCGCCGGGTGCACCGACTGCGCCGGAGAAGAGCCCGACCGCGAGCGTGAGCAGGCTGAAGCTGAAGTGCCGGATGCGAAGGAGGCAGACGATCACGGCGCAGCTTCCTGGCTCGGTACCGAATCCGATTGCGGCTCGCGAACCAGGCTCGCTCCGCCAGTGATCGTGAAGCGACGTTCACGAATCAGGTAGCGAAAGCCACCGCCGCGCAATCGGGTGCCCGACTCGGAGAGCACGACCGGGGCATCGGTGTAGAGCAGCTCCCGGTCGTGGTCGTAGCGCACCCACTCCGTCTCGAACTCGCGATCTCCATTGGCTCGGCCCCGGACATTGCCCGAGGCAAAAAAGTCGTTGCTCGCGAGATCGACCTCGCTCTGATCGCAGCGCAGCTCGAACCCGCCCTTGTCACCCTCGGGCGGAATGCGAGCGTCGACGACCTCGAGGTAGGCGGTCTCGTCATCCGTATTGAAGCGCGCCCTCTCCGCCTTCAGGACCAGCGATGCTCCCTTCTCGCGGCTCGCAACGAAGGTCATGCCGCTGACGTGAAGGGGCGGCGCCGGGGAAGCCGCGCCGGCCAGAGCGGCGACTGCGAGGGATGAGAGTCCGAGGAATGCCAGCAGGATCGAGCCGAAGCCTCGAGCGCAGCCCAGGATCGTGAGGGACGATCGCCGGAGCATGATTGGCGTGGCGCAGGAGGTGTCTTGACTCGAGTTCGTCATCCGGTGCAATGATCCATCCTGCTTGATTCGTCGAGGGGCTCGGGACATGGGACACGGGGGGACCCGAGTTGGAGCATCGTGCGCAGCACCGCGTCAGTCGGATGGCTCAGTCTGTGTGGCCAACGAGAGTCCTTATGGGCTCCTTCGACCCCAACCAATGGGCGGGTCGAAGGATCAGGTAATCGAGCAGGACACCGATCGGATGCAGGATGTAGGCCGCGATCCGTACGGGATGCCCCGCAGTCTTTGGATCGTAGGGGTCCGCTGCGACCGGTGATGCCTCGAGGGCGAGCGCAAGCAGGACCATCGCGACGACTCCTTGCGCCCATCGGCGGCCGGCGCTCGCGCCAGCCCCAGACCGTTCGATGCGTGGGGTTCCGGGTCGAAACTCGATCATGCATTCATCCTCGTACGAGTTGTCCTGCTGCTCCGCGTCCGCCTGCCCGGCGGATCGCTCGCTTCGGAGCCGCTCGATTCGTCTGCCGCTTCGCACGGTGCCTCCCCCGGCACCGCCCATGACGCTCTACCTGATCTCTACCTGCACTCCACCTGCACTCCAATTACTCTCCACCCGCTCTCCACC
>CBDUYG010000155.1:0-7229 GCA_965371385.1 uncultured Myxococcales bacterium
AGGGAGACGCGTTCAAGGTCAAGCGGCTCCGGCGCAACGCCGACGTGCGGGTCGCGGCCTGTGATGTGTTCGGCAAGCCGCGCGGCGACTGGTACTCCGGAAAGGGCGAGGTCGTGGAGTCCCGGGAGATCGAGGACCGGGCCTACGTCGCGCTCCGGAAGAAGTACGGCTGGCAGATGCGCACCCTGAACTTCTTCTCAGGCCTCGCCGGCAAGATCGACAAGCGCGCCGTCCTGCTCATCACGCTGAACTCGTAGCTCGCGGCTCGCCCAGCCCGCGTTGCCGGGATGGCGATGGGTCGAACTCTTCGCCGCTTTCGCGGCCGCCTTCCTTCCATCCGAGCCCGCCCGGAGCCCGAGAATCGCGTCGGCGATGGCCTCGACGCTCGCCCGGGGAAGATGGGCCGCAGCCAGCTCTTCGCCGACCCGTCGGCGCCAGTGCCGCCGATCTTCGATCTGGGACACCTCGACCAGGAGCTGCGCCATGCGCGAACCGATCCTCATCAGAGCCGGACGCAGTACAGCGACGAGGTCCACAACGTGCACATCGGCCGCTGTGGGGCCCGCCAGGACGGAGCGCTGAATCACCTTGGCCGCTTCGATCTGGGCGCGATAGAAGGCTCGCACGGCGGCGGCGTCGAGAGGAGGCGTCGAGCCGAGTTGGCTCGCCTTCACGACCCCGGCCAGAGCCGCGTCGATCACCCGGACCTCCTGAGCGAGATCTTCTACCGGCCTACCACCTGCGCGTTTGGCTTCTGCGACCCAGGGCATCAGTGCCAGCCGTTCGACAATCGCGGCCAGGAGAGCGTGCAGCGGCTCGGCCGTGTCGGGAGCCGTCACTCCCGGAAAGTGTCGGCGTCGCAGATCCGCGAGCATCCCTTCGCGTTCCCGGGCGACCAACCAGGCGTCGAGGTCACGCGAAAGCTCGTCCCGATCCGGATCTACGAGGTAGGCCTTGCGATCCTCCGTCAAGGGGCCGATCAGGCGAATGCTCCGCATGCCTTCGAGCCAGACCGGCGCTTCCAACGTATCGCTCACTGCAACGTCCACATTCCCCTGCAGGAGCGCACGACGAACTGCATCGTTATCGGCGAAGGCCTGGATTCCGGCATGAGGCAATCTCGCTCTCGTCACCCGTTCGAGATGGCCGCCCGCGTTGACGGAAACCCGAACCTGCGGGCGATCGAGCGCGCGAACCTGCTCTTCGACGGAGCGCCCTGCGTCTCCCGCCTCCATCGCCGAATCGCTCACGAGCAGGACCGCACCGCTGGTCATCACCGGAACACTGAAACGACCTTCGAGCGACCGCTCCGGCCGGACCGTCACGCCGCTCATAGCCAGATCGAAGCGCTTCTCCCGCAGCCCGACGAGCAGCTCGGGCCACGCGAAGGGAACCCACTCGATGCGCAGGCCCCGATCAATCGCGAAGGCCCTGGCAACGTCGATGTCGAAGCCCTGATAGCTGGGCTCTCCCTCGCCCGGCGAGTCGGTGCGCGTGCTGAAGGGCGCGTAATCGCCGCTCGTTCCAATGCGCAACACGGCCTGCTCCAGCGCACGCGCGCGCCCGGCCTCCTCCTCCAAGGTCGAATCCGATCCCTCGTGGACGGAGAGCGCGCTGGTATCTCGCGGCGACTGCTCCGCGTAGGGGCGATCGCTCCCGGCACTCGAAGCGAAGCCGACCGCGAGTGTGAGGGTGAGGGTGAGGGCGGTCCCCAGTGCCGAGACACCCATTGCCCGGGAGACCCTACGCTGCGAGAGCACGTCCCAGGAACGGGCCGCGACGGCAGCGAACGTCACCAGAGCCTGAATCAGCGCTCGCGCGCGCGTACGGGAAGTGGGATGGGACTCCGACACGCGGCGAGGGTATCAGGGCGGTCGCTGGGGGCGCCAGCGCCGCGACCATCGCCAACCAGCAGCTGGCGTGCATCCGAATCGGAGCTGGGCCCGGCCTTCAAGTGATCCGAGCGCGGGTCATCTCTCACCGGCCTTCCTCCTTCCCGATGCGACCCTCGTTCCATCTCGCCCCGATCCGGGATACGATCGGGGCCGCGAGGATAGAGCGAGTCCGTAGTGCGGCCGCCCGAGCCAGACGCCAATCGAAGACGAGCCCGACTTTCCCACTCGCCCATCAACCGTCCCAGCCGTTTTTCGAACATCTCCAACCCTGCGCCACGAGACTTCAGAGGATCCCACGAATGTCCGACCCCTCCAGCGAAACCAGCCCTGCGACCCCCACCTTCGACGAGGCCGTCGCCCAGCTCACCGGGCCGGGCGGGATGTTCGAAGTCACCCGCGTCGAGGTGCGCGGCGAGGAATACACCGCGTTCAAGAACATGCCCGGCTCCCTGCGCGAGCTCTTCGCGGGCGCGGCCCGGCACGGAGACGCGGACTTCATCGTCTACGAGGATGAGCGCTGGAGCTTCGAAGAGACGGTCCAGCGGGCTCACGCGATGGGAGCGCTTCTCGCGAGCCGTTACGGAATCAAGCCCGGGGATCGCGTCGCCATCGCGATGCGCAACTATCCCGAGTGGATCGCATCCTTCGTAGGCATCACCTCGATCGGCGGAATCGCGGTCTGCCTCAACGCCTGGTGGACGACGGAAGAGATCGACTACGCCCTCGGCGACTGCGGCGCCTCGCTCGTGATCGGAGACAGCGAGCGAATCGAGCGCACCGCACCCCTCTTCGAAAAGTTTGGAATCTCCGGTATCGCCGTGCGGACCGAAGGCGCACTCCCGCCGGGCGTGGATCACTTGGACGACGTGTTCGATCGCGCAGCCGCGCTCCCGGACGTCGCGATCGACCTCGATGACGATGCCACCATCCTCTACACGTCTGGCACGACGGGACACCCCAAGGGCGCGGTCTCGAGCCATCGCGCCGTGCTCTCGGCCCTCACGGCATACGCCTGCCGGGCGATCGCCGACAAGATCGCCCAGCCTCCCACGACGCAGGAGACCCACTCGTGGCCGACCAGCTTCATCCTGGTCGTACCCCTCTTTCACGTGACGGGTCTCGTCCCGGTGATGATGAGCTGCTTCGCCGCGGGCTACAAGCTGGTGATGATGTACAAGTGGAACCCCGAGCGCGCCCTCGAGCTGATCGAACGCGAGCGCATCACCACCTTCGTTGGCGTTCCCACGATGTCGTGGGATCTCCTCGAATCGCCGGACTTCGAGAGCCGGGACTCCTCGAGCCTCCAGAGCATCGGCGGCGGCGGGGCGCCCGCACCGCCCGAGCTCGTGCATCGCATCAGCCGGAGCTTCCGCTCGGGCCGGCCGGGAATCGGGTACGGGATGACGGAGACCAACGCGTACGGCCCCCAGAACTCGGGCCCCGACTACGTCCGCAAGCCGCGCAGCTCCGGGCGAGCCGTTCCGACCATGCAGATCAAGGTCGCCGACGCCGAGGGCAAGGAGGTGCCCCGCGGCGAGGTGGGGGAGATCTTCTTCCGCGGCGTCAACCTGATCCGAGGCTACTGGAACAACCCGGAGGCGACGGCCGAGACCTTCGTCGACGGCTGGCTGCGCAGCGGCGACATTGGACGCATGGACGAAGAAGGCTTCATCTTCGTCGAGGATCGTGCCAAGGACATGGTGCTGCGAGCCGGTGAGAATATCTACTCCGCCGAGGTGGAGGCCGCCCTCTACGATCGCCCGGACATCTATGAGGCGGCGGTGTTCGGGATTCCTCATCCACGGCTGGGCGAGGAGGTGGCAGCCGCAATCCTGCTGCGCGAAGGCTGTGAGCTGAAGATCGAAACGCTACAAGCGGAGCTGAAGGAGCACCTCGCGTCCTTCAAGATCCCGTCCATCATCGAGATCTACCAGGAGCCCCTGCCCCGCAACGCGGCGGGCAAGATCCTGAAGCGCGACCTGCGCGATCTCATCAGCGAGAAGTTGGGGCGCTGACGCGATCGGGGGTCGACTTCCCAACGCGCGCCTCGGCGCGGTGATGGCAAGCTGCGAAAAAACCCACTCCCGTCGCCGTGCACGCATCTTTCCGACCCACTCTTCGTTGTGAAGACTTGCTGGGGCAAGCCCCAGCAAGCTTCCACGCCGCGATCGGGCCCAGAATCCGCACACCCGGCTCGCTCCGGAGTTCTTCCGCAAGCTGCTACGCTGCGCGGTCATGAAGGCAGCCGTCTACTACGAGACAGGGGATCCCGACGTCTTTCGCTACGAGGACGTCCCGGATCCGGAGTGTTCACCCGACGGCGTCGTGATCGACGTCGAGATCGTCAGCATCGAAGGCGGCGACAGCTTGAATCGCGCCGGCGGAGAGATGGCCGGCCGGCCGCACATCGTCGGCTATCAATGCGCCGGAGTGATCTCCGAGGTCGGCGACGCGGTGACGGATCGTGAGATCGGCCAACGCGTCGTGGGCGTCGACATCTTCGGATCTCACGCCGAGAAGCGGGCGGTGCGCGCGGGCGCCACCTGGCTGATTCCCGATGGAGTCGATCCCCAGCGCGCAGCCGCGATCCCGATCGCGGTCGGAACCGCCGACGACTGCCTCTTCGAGTTTGGCGGGCTCCGCGAAGGCGAAACCGTATTGGTCCAGGCAGGTGCAGGCGCGGTCGGGATGGCGAGCATCCAGCTCGCGAAGCGCGCCGGAGCGACGGTGCTCGCGACGGCCTCGAGCGACGAGAAGCTCGTAAAACTGAAAGACTTCGGTCTGGATCACGGCATCAACTACGTGCGGGACGACTTCGTCGCGGCCGCGCGAGAGTTCACTGGAGGGCGCGGCCCCGACCTCGTCGTCGACTCCGTGGGCGGCGAGGTGCTCGAGCGCAGCATCGAGTGCGCGGCCTACCGCGGGCGCATCGTCACCGTGGGAGACGCAGGACGCGATCGCCGCATGCCCGAGACCACCGCCTTGCGCGCGGGCAACAAGAGCCTGACGGGGGTCTTCCTCGGCGCCGAGCTCTTCTTCAACCAGGATCGTGTGCGCAAGATGATCCAGGGGCACATCGACGCCCTGGCCGCAGGCGAGCTCGAGATCGTGATCGACCGCAGCTATCCGCTGGCCGAGGCGGCCGAGGCGCATAGATACATCGAGAGCCGCAAGGCGTTCGGGCGGGTTCTGCTGATTCCGTAGCCCGGATCATTCGGGCCGACCGCCTTCGGTGCCCCCCTCCTCGGCGCGAGCTTCGCTCAGCGCTGACTCTCCCGTTGACTCTGGCAGGCGATGCAGAGCGGTGCTTCGGGCCGGGCCTTCAGCCGCGGATAGCCGATCGGCTCGCCGCAGCCGAGACACTCGCCGTACTCATCTTCGCAGAATCGTTCGATTGCAGCCGTGACGAGCTGACGCCGGCGCTGCGCAGCCTGGCGGTTGGCAGCCAGCATGCTCTGCTGCTGCATCGCGTCCACGCGGGAGATGCGCCCGATCGGCTGGTCGAGGTCGACCGGTCGCGAAGCGTCTTTCGACATCGAGAGAAGCTCGCACAGCTCGTCGCGCAGGGTCAGAAGATCCCCGTGCAACTCCTCGATCTGCGGTTCGTCGAGCTCATCCATGGGCGGTCTCCACAGAGACTTCTTAGCACTCGCTGAGTCTGGCCCCCCATCACCTGGAAGTCTGCAGAGAAGAGACGTGAAGGATGCGGGAGAGGCCAATCCATGAAGACGCGGAAACCCCGCCCCAGTGGATTCTCGATGAAAGGAAGACGGTTGTACAATTTCACTGATAAATTATATATTTACAACGTATTTCAATAATTCAGTTCATGCTTCTCAGGAGCCCCATCGAAGGTTAGAATCAAAACTCCATCGGCAGAACCTCTCAACGTCTCCTTTCACCGCCGATGGAAGCTGCCCAGTCATGTCCCAAGCCCAACCGACCGCCGACGCTCTCCCATCCGTCCAACCGACGAGTCAGCGCTGGCTCTACAGCCCTTCCCTCGATCTCCTCTTCGGCGCCGGCGGCTTCTATCTGCTGAGCCTCGTTCCGCTCTTGTGGTTCAGCATGGATCGCGGGATCGGCGCGTGGAGCATGACCTTCGTCGCGCTCTTCACCCTGGGGATCAACACTCCCCACTACGGCGCGACGATCCTGCGGGTCTACGACCGCTCCGAGGATCGCCACCGCTATGCCTTCTTCGCCATCGGCATCACGGCGCTGATCGGTCTCGCCTTCGTCGCCTCGCTACACTTCTTCTGGTTGGGCTCGTTGCTGGTCACGACCTACGTAACGTGGACCCCCTGGCACTTCGCCGGCCAGAACTACGGCGTCGCCCTCACCTTCCTACGCCGCGCCGGCACCCCGACGCCACCCCTTGCAAAGCGCCTCTTCTACAGCTCCTTCTTGATATCGGCTGCATTGGCGATCCTCTCGATACACGTCGCCGACGCCGACGCGGTCTACTCCGCGGGAATCTCGGGGCTGGGTGAAACCTACCGGGTGCTGCGCCTCGGGATCCCGATCTCCGTCGCGAAGATCCTGCTCCCGGCGCTCCTCATCCTCTACCTCGTCACGAGCGTGGCGAGTCTCGTCCTGCTGGCCCGCGGCGGGCACGCACGCAGCGTGATCCCGGCCGGCATGCTGATCCTCACGCAGGCCGGCTGGTTCTCGCTTCCTGCGATCGTTCGCCTGATGTACGGCCCCAGCGACCTCAACATCGTCTTCGCGGTGATCTGGGTCTCGACCTGTCACTCGCTGCAATATCTCTGGATCACGAGCTACTACGCGAGACGCTCGGAGACACCGATGCGTTCGAGCACCTTCCTCTGGAAGGCGATGCTCGCCGGGAGTCTGGTGAACGTGCTGCCGGGACTCGCCTTCGCGCCGGCCCTGCTCGGCAGGGTGAGCTGGGAGGCGGGGCTCGCCATGCTCGTCTTCTCGGTCGTGAACATCCATCACTTCATGCTGGACGGAGTCGTCTGGAAGCTGCGTGACGGCGCGGTTGCACGAGCGCTGCTACGTCTCGAGCCACCCCCCACGTTGGATGGGCCCCTCTCGTCCCGGGCCCGCTCCCTGGGCCGAACGGGGATCTACGCGATCGGCGCCCTCAGCGTACTGGTTCCCGTCGTCATGGCCTGGGAGCTGATCGTCGGCTTTCCCCGGGCCTCGGGAGATCTCGCCCGACTCGAAACCTCAGCCCGGAATCTGCGCTGGGTCGGCCGGGACAATCCAAACGTGCTCTCGAGCCTCGGCGACGAGCAGCTCCGGAGCGGGCAGGTGGACGCCGCCCTCGCCTCCTACCGGCGCAGCAACGAGGTCCTGCCGGATCGC
>CBDUYG010000156.1:0-7222 GCA_965371385.1 uncultured Myxococcales bacterium
AGGGCACTTCCGACCCCGATATCAAACCCCAGAAGCGAGCGGCTTGATAGCTCGAACAGATCCCCACGGCCGCAGTGTGCTGGCTCGTCGAGCCGCATTGATCCGGCCGTGGTCCCGGGTCGACCGGCACCACGTGTGCCATATTGGCCAGCAGATAGGATTCGACGACCGCTCTCCCGGCTGCGTCTTCGTAGACGCGGTGCTCATGGCCCTTGACCGTCTCCAGGATCTCCGGATCGTCATCGGTGCCGTGCACCGCAGTCCATTGCTCGGTGAGTTCCCTCCCGTTGAGAACGTCCACGACCGGATCGCGACTGCCTTGCCAGACCAGAACTCGCGGTCAGGGTCCCGCGTGCGACGAGGCGCCCCGCACGTAGTCGAGCCACTGGGACCTCGTGCGGTTGGCGCCGAGGCCATTCATGCAGCCCATCGCCATGAACGCGTTCTTCGCGCAGCGGAAGGGAACACCTGCGACGATGCTGCCGGCGGAGAAGCAGTCCGGGTACGTGGCCAACATCACCGCGGTCATGGCGCCGCCCGCGGAGAATCCCGTCACGAAGGCCCGCGCCCGATCGATCGAATGATCCTCCTGGAGCTGATCGATCATCTGCACGATAGAATGAGCCTCGCCCGACCCACGGCTCGCCTGGGTCCGATCGAACCACCGGAAGCACGCTTGCGGGTTGTTTCGCCGGTTCGTCTCGGGCAGAAGCAGCACGAAACGTTGCGAGGCAGCGAGGTCGATCCAGCCGGTAGTCGAGGTATGGTCGTGAGCGGTCTGACCGCAGCCGTGGAGCACAACGACGACCGCAGGAGATTCGGGCAGATCCTGCGGCGCGATGACGAGCATCCGTAGGTGACCGGGGTTGGACCCGAAGTCGGCGATTTCGGTGGGTTCGGCTGCGTGGGTGGCCATGGCCGCGAGGCAGACGAGCGCAATGAGCAGCAGCGCTTCGGGTCGCAGCGCTCGCTTCCTCTGTGGGGTCGCTTGCGTCATCGTGGCTCCCTTTCGAGCGTGCGCGCGCCACCGCGATCCCGCCTCCGAGTGTGGCGAGGTGTGTGGTGCGTGGTGAGGGGCAAGCGCAAGAGATAGGAGGAACAAGGCTCCGCTGCGATGACCGCCCCCAAGCCAGTGGCCCCTTCCTGATTCTCCAGAGCGTGAGGTGGATCTCCGCACGCTCCCGCTGCCGACGACTCGGCTTCGATTCCATCTCGTGCTTCCGGGAGCGGACTCGCTCGCGGTAGCGGTGCGCGATGTCGTGGCGGTCTTCGGGATCGGAGATCAGGTCGCAGAGATGACTTCGTCCTCGCTTGCCGCGGGTCGGCTTCCATTTCCTGGAAGGAGCGCCCTTCGCGTCGGTCGTGCTCCAGGACTTTCTGGCCGTGATGGGATGTGACGACGATCAGTGTACGCTCGTACAGTCGCCGCTCCTCGAGTTGATCGATCAGTACCCGCACGAACCGGTCCGCCAGGCGAATGCAACCGCCGAACTCAGCCTCCAGTACCCGCAGCGGATGGGGCATGACGACATCATGGTACGGGAACGTTGGACTCTTGCGCTGCTTCCGCACCAGGCCGGCGAGTACCCCCGGACCACAGAGCCCACCTGTGTCGATGCCGGAGGGCTGGTCTCGATGCGGATGGAAGCGCTCGCCCCATGCTGATGAGGGATGTCAGATCTCGGCGGGCCGGCGCTTTCGCGATCGATATCCAATTCAGATCCTGGGAGTGGGGGAGTCGCCGCCGCGTTCCTGTTCATACACCGACGCCGTGCTGGACAGCCTGGGAGACAAGGGATAGGGTAGATCTTCCGGCAGGAAGCTGGACTGCCCACCGCGGAGCCGGGCCCTTGATTGAAGACAGCACCACCCCGCCTACCACCCCGCCTACGGCACCCGAGCATTCGAGTCAGGGGTCGTCGAGCGTGTTGGACATCTCGCCGGATCCAGATAGGGGACCCGTGCGCCAGCTTCTATCCCAGCTACTCGACGGTCGACTCGTCATCCAGGACTTCCTTCCCCTGTCGCAGAGCATCGAGTGGAAGCTCGGGCAGCTGTACTGGAACGAGCGCGGCGCCGAGGCCTTTGTTGGCGGCGACGTCCCCTACCTGGTCAACAATGACGGCTACCTCTCTTCTGCGGCGGCGAAGCACTTCTTCTCTCGTCTGCGTCGTGCGGAAGGGCGGGGCGAGCTACCGCCCGGGATCTACGTGCTGGAGCTCGGGACGGGCACCGGTCTCTTCGCACGTCTCTTCATCGAGTCTTTTCGCGTGCTGTGCGAGGAGAATCGGGTGGACTGGTTCGAGCGCTTCACCTACCTCGCCACGGATCGAAGCGAGCAGATGCTCTCCGACATCCGATCGAATGGAATCTTGTCGGATCACCCAGGGCAGCACGAGCTCTACCGAGTCGATGGGCAGGATCTGCGCGGTGGCCTGAATCCCTTTCTGGAAGCGAAGGGGGAGGCGGCGCCGTTTCAGGCTGTTTTCCTCAACTACGCCCTCGATCAGATGCCCGCTGCGATTCTTTCGCCGGAGGGCGCGAACGCAGGTCAGCTCTGTGTTCGGACCTGTCTTCCCCGCGGCTTCGATTTGCAGGAGCACACGTCCTTCGGGATCGAGCAGCTTGTCGAGCGGGCGGCATCATCCGACATTCGTGCTCAGAAGGAGCTGATCGACCTGTACGAATTCTTCGTCCTGGACTCCGACTTCAAGCCGGTGGCTCCAGGCGAGCTGCCCTATCTGGACTTCGCCAGGAAGTTCGGCCAGGCGCGGAGCTCACACACCCTCCTCAACCATGGCGCCATCGACTGCCTCGACCAGGCGCTGGAGCTGTTGAAGCCATCCGGATTCATCCTGATCAACGACTATCCCGAGGCACCCGCCGATGCCGGGCCCGAGGCGATCCACCATCAGCGATTCGGGGGCTCCACCCAGATCGGCATCAACTTCTCCCTGTTGAAGGCCTACTTCGACGAGCAGCAGGGAGCACATTGGATCGAGCCGGAAGAAGACAGCCCCCTGATCTGCGCGCGGCTTCTCGCTCGGGAGGTCGTGCCGGGTGACATCGAGGCATTTCACGGCTGCTTTGGAAAGGCCCCCTACCTGTCCGCACACGCTGCCTTCGAGCGGGCTCGCGCTGCCGTGGCAGAAGGAGGGCACGAGGCAGGGCTCCGAGCCTACACCGAGGCGCTCGACTGCCAGCCGCGCAACTGGCTGCTGGTCGGCGAAGTCGCCGAGTTCCTGATGGGCGTGATCGGCGACTACGACACCGGGCTCGAGATGACCAGGCGGGGACTGGCACTCAATCCGATCAGTCCCACGCTCTGGAACATCCTCGGTGGTGGACTACTCCACCTCGGCCGCAGCGACGAGGCTCGGCAGGCCTTCCTTCGGGCCATCGAGCTCTCACCGCGCGATGTACGCGCCCGCTATAACCTGGTCTACATCCATCAACACCGAAAGGACTACGCCGCGGCCTTGCGAATGATTGCCGACGGCCTCTTGCTGGACACGGGGGGGGAGTATCGCGACCGGCTCCTGGCGAGTCAGGCTGAGGTGCTGACGGGTCTCTCCGCGCGCGAGGAAGAGCTTGCAACGCACCGCGCCAATCGGCTGAACTGGGTGGGTGAGCGACACGGGGAGGCGAGCTGAGCCGTCGCTGCCCGATCGTCTGATGATCGGCCGGGAGAGGGGCCACGGAATCGGGCGAGGGGTGAAATCGTCATTCTCGATCGTGGACTTGCGGAGGCTCGTGATCGAGAAGGTGGTGAGAACCCTCGGCCGGTGCGGAACCTTCCCCATGCAACCGGAGCTTCGCGGATCGCGGGAAGCGCTACCCTGGCTCGATGTCTGGAATAGGGTCGATCCGTCCGCTTCTGATTCTCGTCCTCCTTCTCACATGTGGCTTCACGGGCTGCAGGACGAGTGCGTTCAAGAACGTGTTGCTCGAGGGGACGTTCGAATCCTCCAGCGAGAAGTACGGCGAATGGAGCCTCTCACCCGTGAGCTGCGTGGACGGCGGGGAGCGTGGATTCGATGGGATCGCGTTCGGGTTCGCGGATGGCCCGATCCGGGAACTCCGACTCGATGGTGCACAGGAGGGCAACAACATCGTCGAGCTTCACATGGCGGATGAGACGGCCACCGTTTATCGGGTGTTCGAGCCGGAGTGTGCGGAAATTACTGGGGTGGTGAGGAGCACGAACGTCATACTGAATGGTCGGCGCATGGCTCGGCTCACGGGGCATATTGAATACGACTGCCCACAGCGAGGGATTCGGGGACAGGCGCGGTTCGATGGGTGTTTGCCCGTGGCGTGGTGAAGAAGAGCCGAGTGCTCGGGCTGTGACCTGAAATCTGGGGCGGCTGCAGTCGCAACGAACCGAGTCCAGAATATCCCGAGACGCGGCTCTGTACGTTCGAGTCGTCACCCAGCCAGAGCGAGTGCCGCTCGCGGCCGTCCACCCGCTCAGGCGTCCGGCGCCAGCGCCGCCAGGGCCAGGGTGATGGCGAGCTGCATGTCGCCTTCGATCTCGATCGCTCCGCTGAAGAACGCTTCCTGGGCCTGGAGCTCACCTTCCTTCAGCTTGCGATAGACCTCGGCGTTCATGCGCAGGGATGCATCCGGAACCTCGGGCATCGGCTCCGAGCCGAAGTGTGCGATCAGCACGAAGCCGCCTTCTCCGGTCAGCTCGAAGCGAAACGAGCCGCTCAGCTGAGACAGGTTCTCGGCCCGCTGGGCGGTGAGCCGCATCTCGTCTGCGATCCCCGCCAGTCCGCCGAGAAAGCCCAGGATCGAATCCCCGGACGCCCGTGCCAGGGCCTCGAAGGAGTCGCGATCGTGGACGAGGGTGAGAAGCGGCGGGTGGCTCGCCGTCTCGCCCGGCTTCATGACACCCGCATCGACGTTGAGGTTGAAGACGAGGTCGGACTCTCCCTTCACGATCGCGATCAGCGAAGCGTTGACGGCCAGCAGGCCTCGGTAGGTCGCGGCCGCGTTCGCGTCATCTCCGCCCTCGGCCCGCGCCCGGCAGCTCTCCAGCTCGCGGTTGAATTGTGCTGGTATTCGATCGCCGTAGAACGTCTGGGGATCGAGGGGCTCCTCGTTCATCGCTTGCGTCTCCTCAGCTGATATTTCCGCACGGCGTTGGTGTGTTCGCGGTACGTCTCGGAGAAGTGATGGGTCCCATCGCCCCGCGAGACGAAGTAGAGGAAATCGCTCTCCGCGGGCTGGAGCACCGCGAGCAGGGCGTCTACGCCCGGGTTTGCGATCGGACCCGGGGGCAGGCCCGGGATCCTGTAGGTGTTGTAGGCGTTGCTGCGGTCGCGCAGGTGAGCCCGGGTAATGTTCCCGTCGAAGTCCGGGATGCCGTAGATCACCGCGGGATCCGTCTCGAGTCGCATGCCCAGCCGCATGCGATTGTGGAAGACCGCGGCGATCACTGGGCGCTCCTCGGGGGCCGCGGTCTCCTTCTCGACGATCGAGGCCAGGGTCACGACCTCGCTGCGCGACATCGGCTGGTCGCGGATCTCCGGGTCGATCTCGTTCCAGACCTGCTCGAACTGCGCGACGAAGATCTTCGCGATCTCCCGGGCCGTGAGACCGCGAGGCAGGCGGTAGGTCTCGGGATAGAGGAAGCCCTCGAGCCCGTCCGCTTCGATCCCGAGCGAGAGCGCGAACTCGGCGTTGCGGGTCTCCGCGAGGAACTCCTCCGCGTCGGCGAGTCCCGCCGCCTCGAGTCGCAGGGCGATTTCGTCGGCGCGGATTCCCTCGGGCAGCACGACCTCGTAGGTCATGACCCGTCCCGAGATGATGCGATCCAGGATCGTGCGGGTCGACCAGCCGGCGGAGAGTTCGTACTCGCCGATCATCAGGCGTCCCTCGTCCCCGCGCCAGCGGGCGAGCAGGATCATCGCCCGGGCATCGCGAATGAGGTTCGCCCGCTCGAGGGCGCGCGCGACCTGACCGAGCCCCCGGCCGCGCTCGACCTCGAAGATCTGGGGGGCCGGTGACGAGTCCGGGTAGACGGGCTCCAGCTGCTTCATCCAGAAGAACGCTGCCCCGGCGGCGATTCCCGCGGCCAGGACGAGGGCCCCGGCGATCCAGCGCCAGATCACGATTCGTTCTCTCCCGAGGTCTCGCGAGTCCGCTGGAGGTCGAGGTAGGTGCGCAGGATGATCGAGGCTGCGACCGAGTCGATCACCTCCTTGCGCTTGCGGGCGTTGTGGCCGCTTGCCTGCAACATCCGCTCGGCCTCGACGGTGGAGAGGCGCTCGTCGAGGGTATCGACATGAATTCCCGTGACCTCGCCGAGATCCGAGGCGAAGCTGCGTGCCGCATCGGCCCCGACGCCTTCGCGCCCGTTCATGTGGAGGGGAATGCCGATCACGATCCGCTCGACCTCATTCCTATCGACCAGCTCGGACAGGGCTGCGAGGTCCTGCTTCCGCCCCTTGCGGTCGAGCTTGCCCTTGGGAAATGCGAATTCGCCCTCGGAGTCCGAGATCGCCAGACCGATGCGCTTGGTTCCGAAATCGAGGCCGAGGGTCCGCATGGGGACGTAACTGTAGCGGCTTCGAGGTTCTGCCAGGCGTGGGCCGGCGAGTCGTATTCCAGGGGACGATCCCGCCGGTTCGACCCGCTGGCTTGATCCGGATCAGGGGCCCAGGAGGCATCTCTGATGCGCCGGCTCCAGATCAGTCCGGTTCAGCCCCTGCCAGGATCTGTCTGGCTCGCTCGCTCACCTCGGGATCAGGGTCCCGGGTCGCATCGACGATGGCGCGTCGGGCTTCATCCGTTTCGTGTCGCGCAAGCACAGCCAGCGCTGCCACCTTGCAGCCGCGCTGCTTCTTCCGGCGCATCAGGCTGCGCTCGTGGAGTATGCCTGCGAGTCGACGAGCGATCTCGTCACGCAGGCTCTGCATCTGCCCCAGAGCTCGGATCACCACTTCGGCGAGGCGGAGCTGGCGCTCCTCGAGGGAGCGGTCGAGGGTTTGGATCAGGGGGCGAGTTGCGCGCTCGTCCCGCAGTACTCCCAGACTGAGGGCGGCGATGCGGGGCAGGTCCTCGCTCTTGCTCGTGAGCGCCTTGACGAGTACGTCGCAGGCTTCGCTGTTTCCGATGTGGACGAGTGCCTTGGCGGCCTCACGACGCATCGCCGGGCCGCTGTCCTGGAGGACGCTGTAGAGGATCGGCACGAGCTTGGGGCTCTGGAGTTCCC
>CBDUYG010000157.1:0-7214 GCA_965371385.1 uncultured Myxococcales bacterium
GCTCTCTCCACTCCGCCCCCACCCTCTCCACTTCCCTCCATTCCCTTGAGCAAGATGCGTGCCCGACTCGAAGCAAGGGGATTCCGCCTCGACCGGCCTGTTTCTGCTCAGGAATCCGACGCCAAGGCCGAGACGGCTCCCGCTCGGGTGGCCGGCCAGACACGGGCGAGCGGGTAGCCCGGATCACGCTCGGGCAATCACCCGGCGCTTGACTCGGCAAGAGGCCTCCAGAAGAATCGCAGCCATGGACGGCACCCCGCTCGCGCGCAGAGGCTCCTCCACCGCGGCCACCGCCGCGGGTGCGCTATTCATCTGCATGGCCACCGCCCTGCTCGGCTGCACGTCCCCGATCGACGAAATCGAGCCGCTACCGACGACTCGCGAGGGGCTGGAGGCCGCGGTCGAGGAGGATCACCGGCGTCTCGAGGAGCGGGTCATCCAGCCTCGCCCGATCGACGAAGAAGGCCAACCCATCGCGGCCGATCCCGAGGTGATGGAGATCGGCACGCATCTCACGGCGCTGCACGAAGCGCTCGATGAGCTCGATGAGCTCGATGAAGAGAGCAAGGAGACCCGCTAGGGATCTCGCAGGATGAAACCCGTGCCCCCCCCACAAAACGAGAGCAACTCCCGCTCGGAGACCGGCGACCCGACCGCTGCCGGCAGCCGCATCGTGGCGCTTGCGGGAGGAGTCGGTGCGTCGCGTCTGCTGCGTGGGCTCGTTCGGGTCGCTCCGCCCGAAACGACGAGCGCGATCGTAAACACGGGCGACGACCGCGAGTTCTACGGCGTCCACGTCGCGCCGGACCTCGATATCGTGACCTACACCCTGGCCGGCATCGTGGACCCGAGTCGGGGCTTCGGCCTCGAAGGAGACACGTTCTCCCTGATGGACCGCCTCGGCGAGCTCGGTCACGAGACCTGGTTTCGCCTCGGCGACCGCGACTTCGCCCACTGCCTGCACCGCACCCTGCGTCTGCGCGAGGGTGACGGTCTCACCCAGGTAAGCGACGACCTGCGACGACGTAACGGCCTGACGATCGGCCTGCTGCCGATGTCCGAGGAGCCCTGCCCGACCTTCGTCGAGCTCGACGACGGCCGCGTGCTCCACTTCGAGGAATATCTGGTGCGCGAGAAGTCGCCGACCAATGTGAGGAGCGTCGACCTCTCGGCGGCCAGGGCGGCGGCGCCCGGCCCGGGCGTTCTCGAGGCCATCGCGGGCGCCGAAACGATCATCGTCTGCCCCAGCAATCCGGTCGTCTCGATCGGCCCGATCCTCGCCCTGCCGGGAGTTCGCGAAGCCCTGGGCGACGCACGAGCGCCCATCGTCGCGATCTCTCCCATCATCGGCGGCGCGCCGGTCAAAGGGCCCGCCGATCCCCTGCTGCGCGGAGTGGGATGCGAGGTCTCGGCGCGGGGCGTCGCGAACCTCTATCGCGATTGGGTCGATGCATTCCTGCTGGACGAGGTGGACCGCGAGCAGATCCCCGAGATCGAAGCGATGGGCATGCGCGTCGCGGCCACCGACACCCTGATGGTCGACGTCGACGCTTCGATGCGAGTCGCCCAGGCGGCCCTGGATCTGGCCGAGACCGTTCGATGAGCGTCGCCCTGGTTCCCGTGAAGCACCTCTCGGCGGGCAAGTCGAGGCTGCTCCCCAAGCTCGATCGTGCCGCGCTCGAGGCACTCTCCCTCGCGATGCTCGAGGACATCCTCACGGCCCTCGGCGCAACGCCTTCCGTTGATCGAAGCGCCGTCGTGACCCCGGACCCGACCGTCGCGAAGCGTACGAAGGAGCTCGGAGCCAGAGCGCTGCTGCGCGACGATCCGGGGCTGAACGCGTCGATCGACCTCGCGACCGCGGAGCTCGGACTCAGCGAGAACGAGCCGCTCCTCATCGTTCTCGGAGACGTAGCGGGAGCCATGGGCGACGAGCTCGAGGCGCTCTTCGAAGTGCTCGAGCAGGAGCCCTCCGGCCGCGCTGTAGTGCTCGCCCCCTCCAGCGACGGCGGGACGTCCGCGCTTCTCCGCGCGCCCGCGGACATCATCCCGTCACGCTTCGGGCCCGACAGCTCGAAGCTTCACCGTGACGAGGCGATCCGAGCCGGGGTGCCCTACAGCGAGCTGAGCCTTCCTTCCCTCTCCATCGATCTCGATCTCGCCGACGACGTCGAACGCTTCCTGGCACGGGGCATCGGCGGTGAGTGCACGCGGCGGGTGCTGGCGGAATTCGACTGGTCCGGGAGCCGAAGAGATCGCTCATGAATGAAGGAGGGCAAGAGGTCCGCTTCGTTGGGTTGCACGGGATCCCGATCGTCGAGCCGGGCGACGACCTGGCCGAGCTGATCGACCGTGCCGCCCGCCACGCCAACGTAGAACTCGACGACGGGGTTCTGCTCGTCTGCCAGAAGATCATCTCCAAGGCCGAGGGGCGGCTCATCGACTTCGCCGAGGTCGAACCCTCCGAGGAGGCTATCCGCATCGGCGCCGAGGACGAGAGGGATGCGCGGCACGTCGAGATCATCCTGCGCGAAACCAGGCGCATCGTGCGCCGCGGCCACGGAGTATTGATCTGCGAGACCCATCACGGCTTCGTGTGTGCCAATGCGGGAGTCGATCTCTCGAACAGCCCGGGTGAAGAGATCGCCATCCTCCTGCCGCTGGACTGCGACGCTTCGGCTGCTCGCTTGCGCGATGCCCTGCTGGCGCGCGGCCATCGCAACCTGGCCGTGATCGTGACCGACACCTTCGGCCGCCCCTGGCGCGAGGGGCTCGTCGATCAGGCGATCGGAAGCGCCGGGATCGCCCCGATCCACGACCTGCGCGGCGGCAAGGACCTCGCGGGACGGGAGCTCCAGGTGACGGCGACGGCGACGGTGGACCAGCTCGCCGCGGGCGCGGGGATCCTGATGATCAAGGACTCGGGAATCCCTGCGGTGTTCGTGACGGGGGTCGATCCAGGGGGGGAGGGGAACGTGGGGGATATGCTGCGCGATCCTGGCGAGGATCTCTTTCGCTGACCCACTTGATCAGAGCACGCCGTGGCATTGCGACGTGAGGGACTGAACCAATCGCAGATTGCCGGTCGCCTGGGGCGGCATAGGAGCACGATCTCGAGGGAGGTCAAGCGGAACAGGTCCCGTTGGGACGGCGCGTATCGGCCCAGCAAAGCGATAGAGAGGACCAATGGCAGGAGAAGCCGATCCCGGCGAAATCAACACTTCTCCGACAAGGACTTTGCCCTGGTGGAGAAAAAGCTGAGAGGAGACTGGAGCCCCAAGCAGATCTCGGGCTACCTGCGCCGGTGACCTGCCATCCCAGGACCAGCAGGAATCCGAACGACGCAGGCGACCCGCCCCTCGACCGGGGGGCCTCTTTCATTCGCGCACCGCGGCCTGCACCTCGTCCCACAAGGACGCATAGGCGAGCGCCGGATGACTACGGGGTGCAAAGTCGAGAAGGGGCGCGCGATGCGTACCCATCTGCTCGACCACGCTGCTGGCTGGGATCCAGCTCTCGAGAAAGGGCGAGTCGTTGCCCAGCAGATCCTCCTGGATCTCGCGGTGAAGTTTCTTGCGCCGGTCCACCTGGGCCAGAAAGGGCAGCAGCTGGGGCCCCTTCTTCTTCATGTCGAGCAGATGCGACTCGAGCTGCGCATAGCATCGCAGCGAGAGGGGCGTGGGAATGACCGGTGTCAGGATCACATCCGCGGCCCGAAAGATGCTCTCCGAGAGCAGCGAGATGCTCGGAGGGCAATCGAGGACGATCACGTCGTAGCGTTTCGAAAGCGGCGCGAGCAGCCGCGAGAGGCGCTTGCGCGGCTTTTTCTCGCCATCGAGCACCAGATCCATGTTGCGATAGGAAAAGTCTGCGGGTAGCAGATGCAAGCGATCGAAATCACTGGCCCGCAGCCAGCTGCGCAGGCTGTGCTTGCCTCGGATCATCTTCTCCACGCCGCCCTTCACCTTGGGCTTGATGCGCAGGTAGAAGCTCGCCGCGCCCTGCGGATCGAGATCCCAGAGCAGCGTCCTGTCACCCGACCGGGCCGCCAGATCCGCCACATTCACAGCTGTAGCCGTCTTGCCAACGCCGCCCTTGATGCTGTAGACCGCAAAGACCCTCAATCGCCACTCTCCTTGTCGTGGTGCTTGCCCTTCGCCCGCTTTGCGATCCGTCTCCCGAAGAGCCGTCGCAAACGTACACGATTCTCTCGCGTGTCGAAGCGCTCGAAGCGGCGTGAAAAGGCGACACGCTCCTTGTGTTTTCGGTTTTCCGACCGCTCCACCAGGCGACCCACGGCGACCAACGCGTCGGCACCGCCGGGACCGCGTTGCCCGAACCCCCGGGCAAGCGCGCGCAGCAATTCGACCCGCACACACGCATCATTGAACGCGCCGAGGTTGTCCTGAAGTCGCTTGAGCTCCTTGATGAGCTTTTTTATTTGAGAGTCAGGGTAGATACTTCGGAAGAACTCCAACAAATAACGCAACCGCTTGCTTTCGAGACGCAACGCATGAATCTCGGAATCTGGGGAGTCGTCGTTGATTCGGCGCCCCAGGGAAATCAAGCGTCGCGCGGCCCTGGCGATTCGCCGCGATGCCCACGGCCCCAGTGGTGGCCCCCTGCGCGCTACCTCCACCGCCTCTGGCGTTTCGGGGAGATCGAGTAGTGCCACTGCCATCTCGTGCAACTCGGCATACTCCGCAGACTCGAGAGCTGCGCTGAGCTTGCTCCACTCCGCGTGTCGCTGATCCCGCAGAAGCGCCTCGAGCGGGAGCAAAGCGTCGAGAGTCTCTCCGAGCGCCTCGCGCTCCGTCGCCAATTCGAGCAGTTGGACGTCGAGGTCCCGCGTCGCCCCCGTCACCTTCCGGATCCACTTGATGCGAGGCACCAGCGACTCGAAGGCGCTAGCGCGGATGACCTTGCGAAAGATTCCATGGAGCAGTCGTGTCCTGCGACAAGCGATTCGATAGTCATGCAGATACTCGCTGTCGAGATCCTCGCGGATGCCCGGCTCGTTGATCCGCATGCTTTCAAAAAGTCCCCGTTGCAACGCGACGAAAGCGGCCCCGATGGGCGCATCGGGATCGAGCTGCACTTCGAGGCCCGTGCGCCGCGCTTGCGGCACAGAACCAAGCGCAGCCAGGGCCCGTGCCGCGACGTCACGATCGACGAGGGTGAGCCCCGAGCGCTGCTTCAGATTCGCCAGGATGGCCGCATGCGCCTTGCGATATCCCGATACCGGCTGCACGCGAAGCACACATGGAAGCGCGACATCGACGCCTTCGCCTACCGGAGCCCTCGCACGCGCCTGCTCGAAGACGATTCGCGCCACGGTCTTGCGCTCGCCGTCGAGCACCGGATGGTGTGACGATCGAACCTCGACCTCTACGACAGGCAGCAGGCGTCGCACGCCAGTGATCGAAGTCAGCTTGCGACGCAGCACCCCGCTGGGCAGATCCGACGCAAAGCTGGGCACCTTCTCTACGGGCAGAACTCGAGCCTCGTGGGGCCCCGCCCTTCCAAGCGAGAGCAGCGTATGGTCGTTGCGTCCTTGTATGGCCAGCCGTCGACCAGCGAGATCAAGGCGCCAGTCAAAGGTGTCGTAATAGGTGATCTCGTCGCGAGTCGTGCGGCGCGCCCCGATCGTGAACGAGCGACGAAGGTGTTTGAGAAGAGTGCGTTGAGAAGCCCCCGGACCCATGGCGAGAACGACCTCCACGGGTCGCTTCTTCGTCTTCACAGGCGCGCGAACTCGGGGCATGAACATGAAGTAGCCAAAACATCGTCCGTATGTCACCGATCCCTCACGAAGTTCGCGCACCCTCCCCCACGGGGGAAAGAGAGTCGTGACAAGACATCATGGGGCAAGGGGCAATCCTGCCGAATGCTGGACTCCTCGATCGAGGCCGGTTTCGACATCTTCCCCCCAAAGTGCCTGAATGGCGCCCGCCGGCGCGCAGAGACCGCTCCTGAGTTCGCCTCCCAAAGAGTTCGGGGCGCAACACGGGAATGCGGGGGAAGACGGGGGCAGTCCCTCTTGAAGGTCCATCCCGTTCGACATGGCCGCGCGGTCGGTCGCTTACGGGAACGGGAACGGGAACGGCTGTGCCGATCAAGTTCCTGCCCTCAGGCCACGGGGTTTCTGCTCCTGGCCGCCGGCATTCTCTGCAGCGGGATGTTCGTCGCTCGACATGCTCGCTGACAAGTGCACAACCTACGGGGCACCTGCGCTCTACTGAGCGCTCGCGAAGACGAAAGGCATATCCGCCCTCGTTGGGGTCCCGATCGGGCACGCACCTGGATCGACCGCCCGACTGAGGCCTCCCTTCAATCTCACCCCGTGATCCGCGCATGGATCTGCTTCCACAATTCATCCAGCCCGTCCCGGCTCTGGGAAGAGGTCGCCACCACCTCCTCGACACGACCCTCTAGCTCCTTGCGGAGCTTACGGATGCGCTCCTTTCGGCGCATCGGCTTGAGCTTGTCGCACTTCGTGAGCACCAGCATCCCGGGTCTTCCGCGCTCGGCGAGCCAATCGAGGAGCAGCGTCTCATCTTCGGAGATTTCCCGCCGCAGATCCTGCAGGAGCAATGCGGCACGCAACTCGGCGCGCTCACCGAGGTAGCTTTCGATGAGGGTCTGCCAGCCCTTTCGCTCCTTCTTCGAGACCTTCGCCCAGCCGTATCCGGGAAGATCCACCAGCACCAGCTCGCTGCTGCCGATCTCGACGCGGAAGAAGTGGATCAGGCGGGTCTTGCCGGGAGTGCTGCTCGTCCGGGCCAGCTTCTTGCGCTGGGAGAGCGCGTTGAGGAGGCTCGACTTGCCGACGTTCGAGCGGCCGAGAAACGCGACCTCGGGCAGGCCGAGCTCCGGGAACTGCGAGGGATGGGAGCACGAAATCACGAGCTCTGCACTGCGAACCTTCACCGCACCTCCTCTGCGTCGGCCTCAGTGCCGGCCTCAGCGCCGGCCTCTGCTTTCTCGCCGGCATCCGCCTCGAGCAGGGGCATGACGTCTGCGAGCCGCTCCAGCCCGCGCTCGATCGTATCGTCGGCCACGGCATAGCAGAAGCGCAGCCGCCCCTCTCCCGCTTCACCGAAGTCGATTCCGGGCGTCACACCCACGTGGGCTTGCTCGAGGATGCGAGAGGCCAGGCGAAGCGAGTCCGAATCGAGATGGCGCGCGTCGGCGAAGATGTAGAAGGCGCCGGG
>CBDUYG010000158.1:0-7213 GCA_965371385.1 uncultured Myxococcales bacterium
CATGTCACCCTTGCCTACCCCACCCAGCCCCGTTGCACCCAGCCCCGTCCCACGCCGCCCCACCCCACCCCGGCGAACGCCTTGAGTCCGACGCCCAGCGGGTTAGAGTTCACAGGGTCGCCGGGAAATGATTCCGAGATCCGGGAGCGGGGCGCCACTCATGTGGGTCGCAAAGGTGAGCGAGCTGATCGGCTCCTCGGACGAGAGCTTCGAGGCGGCCGCGAGCAGCGTGGTACGACGGGCGAATCGCAACCTGCGCGGCATCACGGGCATCGAGGTCGTGGAGAAGCGACTCAAGACGGAGGGCGATCGCATCCGTGAGTACCGGGTGCGCTTGCGCCTCAGCTTCGAGATGGTCCACGAGCAGCAACAACACTGGTAGCGCCGGCGTCGAGAACGCGGGCGCGCCAACGAGAGAGATCAGCATGGCGGTGGCATCGGTATCGACAATCTCATCCGCTTCGCCGACGAGCTGGCACGACGCGACCGTGCGCGGCTTCGAGCGGGCGCGCATGACCCTGCGAAACATCACGGGCATCAAGGTCGTCGAGGAGAAGGCGTCGGTGGAGGATGGCGAGATCACGGAGTTCATCGTGACCCTGCAGGTGATCTTCATTCTCGAAGGGACCGACGACTAGCCGTGGGGATTCCCGCCATCCTCATGGCCGGCGATCGCGGCGCCGCGAAAGCGATCCACGGGGAGAGCAAGGTCTATCTCGAGATCGCGGGCCGTCCCATGGTGTCCCGGGTGGTGGCAACCCTCCAGCATGTCCCCGAGGTGAGCGAAGTCTGGGTCGTGGGCGACTCGAAGCGGCTCGAAGCCGTGCTCTCTGCATCGGATCTTCGCAGCGAGATCGAGAAGCCTCTACACATCGTGGAGCAATTCGAAAACATCTATCAGAACGCCTGGGAGACGTACAAGCGATCCCTCCCGGGTGCTCCGCCCGAAGGCCGCCAGCCCCAGGGCGAGGACCACGACTTCCAGGTCCTCTATCTCTCGGGAGATCTCCCCTTCGCGCACCCCGAGGAGCTCTCCGACTTCATCCGCCAGGGTCAGGCGCTCGATTGCGACTATGCGCTGGGGCTCGTCCGCAAGGGTGCCCTCGAGCCCTTCACGAAGAGTCTCGACGGCACCCCGGGCCTCGATCTCGCCTACTTCAACCTGCGCGATGGCCGACTGCGCCAGAACAACCTGCACCTCGCCAAGCCGAGCCGGGTCGGAAACCGTCCTCTGATCGAAAATCTCTATCGCCACCGGCACATGCGGGAGTTTGGGAACATGGCCGCATTGATCTCCGGGCTCTTCTTCTCGCGAGGCGGGGCGGCGATTTTGTTCTTCTATCTCATCATGCACGTGGGTGGATACTTCGATCGCAAGGGATGGACCCGGCTGGCGGATGCGGTTCGTCAGCTCGTCACGCTGCGGCACAACGAGTGGGGGATCAGCCGCCTGATGGCATGCGATTTCCGCTTCGTCGTCAGTGATATCGGGGGCTGTGCGATCGACGTCGATACCGAGGAGGAGTACGACCTCGTCAATGCGCGCTTCACGGAGTGGAGCGAGGCGAGTCACCGGCAGATCGAGGCCGAGCTGGGGCGTACGCTGGGAGATGCGGCCCGCGAGTCGCCGCGACCGGCCGGCGCCAGCAGGGATGAATGAGCCCCGCATCCGCCGAGCCGGGCGCGGGTTCACTGCTCGTGATCTTCGCCAAGTCTCCCAGGCCCGGAGACGTGAAGACCCGCATGTGCCCCCCCCTCACCCCTCGAGAGGCCGCGGGTCTCTACGCCGCGATGCTCGAAGACGTGATGGCCGAGAGCGCCCGGGCGGCGAACGAGCTCGGGCTCGAGGTTCTCGTCGCCCTCGCTCCCGGGTCGGATCCCGCTGAATTCATCACTCGGGTGAGCCCGGGTTTCGACGTGGTTCCCCAGCGAGGCGCGGATCTGGGCCGGCGAATGACCTGGGCGATCGATGAAGGGCTGGCTCGAGGAGCGTCGAAGGTGATGCTGAGAGGAAGCGACAACCCGGCCCTGGGAGCGGAGCGAATCGCGGAGGTCGAGGCCGGGCTGGATGCGCACGACCTCGTGATCTCGCCGGACCTCGACGGGGGCTACGGGATGATCGGGCTGCGAAGGCCGGCTCCCGGGCTCTTCGACCACCCCATGAGCACAGGTAACGTGCTCCGCGACACCCTTGCGAACGCCCGCGCCCTCGGCCTCACGGCTCACGTCACCGAGACGAGCTCCGACCTCGACCAGATTCGGGATCTAGCGCGGCTGCGCGAGCTGCCGGAGGGGGTGGCGAATCCGCGCTGTGGGCGGACCCTCGCGTATTGCCACGAGCGCAATCTCTGGCAATACCTGGACCCCGACTGAGCCAATCGGGTCGACCGGGCCGAGCGGCTCCGATCGGATCGGCGTCGTTCAGACTCCCCAGGTGGCCGTGATTCCGAGCTTTTCCATCTTCGCGTAGAGGGTTCGGCGCCCGATTCCCAGGACCCGGGCGGCGGCGGAACGATTACCCCGGCAATCCTGTAGAGCCTGGGTGATGCGCCAGGCCTCAGCGAGGTGGAGCCAGGACCTGAGCGAGAGGGCCTCACCGCCCGCCTCGTGGCTCTGGGCATGGCGGAGGAATCGCTCGAACTCGTCCGTTCTCGGGTTGGCGTTGGGGATCAGGCGGGTGGGGGCCCGGGTGTCCTGACGCTTCTCCAGCTGAATCATGTCGGTCGCGCTTTGAATACTCACGAACTCTCGAGACTGCAATTGCCGGGCCAGAATGCTGCCCGGCGTCATTTCGCTGGATTGGGGCGCAGAGGCGCTTCTCGCCGGGGAGAGCGTGGCGGCGGGGCTCCGGGCTCCGGGGCATCTGTGTGGGAAGCCTCCGGGCTGCCCGACACCGGGCAGCGATTGCCCGCTCTCGCGGCAGCCCTTGCACAGAGCCTGTGCATGAATCATCTCATCTGGGCACGAAACGCGCATGCCTTCGGCCTCAGGCCGGACACGAACCGGCACGGGCATTGCACTGATTCGGGCTTCAGCTCGAGCCGAGCGCGAATGCGAAGGGGCCCCCGGGTGGGGACCTCGGATCGTCACACCCGCTTCCGGACGTGATACCGTCCCCGGGTTCCGCGCGGGCCCGGGCGGGTCTGGAAGTGCGGAACACGAACTCGAAACCGGGACCCCGAGGGAAGCCATGAAGAAAGTGGAAGCGATCATCAAGCCCTTCAAGCTCGACGAAGTGAAGGAGGCTCTACAGCAGATCAGCATTCAAGGCTTGACGGTGACCGAGGTCAAGGGCTTCGGACGCCAGAAGGGGCACACGGAGCTCTACCGGGGCGCCGAGTACGTGGTGGACTTCCTGCCCAAGATCAAGCTCGAGATCGTGATTCCGGACGAATTGGTCGACCAGGCGATCGAAGCCATCGTGGAAGCCGCGAACACCGGACGAATCGGCGACGGCAAGATCTTCGTTCTCCCCCTCGAGGAAACCATCCGGATTCGGACGGGAGAGCGCGGGAAGGACGCAGTCTAGCCCGACCCCGGGCATGCGTCTCACGCGATCGCGGGAAACACGGCACACGACCAGCATTCATCTCTCAATAGATCACCAGAATTCAACCCCCAACCTGCATTCAAGAAGGAAGACGCACGAATGACCCCCAAAGAAGTATTGGCATATGCGAAGAAGAACAACTGCGTGATGGTTGATCTTCGGTTCACCGATTGGCCCGGAACCTGGCAGCACTGTTCGTTCCCGATCGAGTTCATCGATGAAGATACGTTCGAAAACGGACAGGGGTTCGACGGCTCGTCGATCCGCGGTTGGCAGGCGATCAACGAGAGCGACATGCTCATGATTCCCGATCCCGAGACCGCCTTCATCGATCCCTTCTTCAAGCACCCGACCCTCGTCCTGATCTGCGACATCGTCGATCCGATCACACGCGAGCGATACTCGCGCGATCCCCGGTACATCGCCTACAAGGCCGAGAACTACCTCAAATCGTCGGGCCTCGGCGATACGGCGTACTTTGGCCCCGAGGCCGAGTTCTTCGTGTTCAGTGATGTTCGCTTCTCCACGGGTGCGGATCACGGCTTCTACAGCGTCGATTCCCCCGAGGCGAGCTGGAACTCCGGCGCAGAGGAGCCGGGCGGCAACCTGGGCTACAAGCCGCGCGCTCAGGAGGGCTACTTCCCGACTCCGCCGACCGACACCCTGCAGGACCTCCGCACCGAGATGTGTCTCGCGATGGCGGGGCTCGGAATTCGCGTCGAGGCTCAGCATCACGAGGTCGCGACCGCGGGTCAGTGCGAGATCGACATGGTCTACTCGCCCCTGCTCTCGATGGCGGATCAGGTAATCAAGTACAAGTACTGCGTGAAGAACGTGGCCCGCCAGAACGGCGTCACCGCGACCTTCATGCCCAAGCCCGTCTTCGAAGGAAACGGCTCGGGCATGCACTGCCACCAGTCGATCTGGAAGGACGGCAACCCGCTCTTCGCGGGTGACGGCTACGGGGGATTCTCCGAGCTCGGCCTGCACTATACGGGCGGCATCCTCAAGCACAGTCGCGCTCTCGCGGCCTTCACGAACCCGACGACGAACTCGTACAAGCGGCTCGTGCCCGGCTACGAGGCTCCCGTCAATCTGGCTCTCTCGAGCCGCAACCGCTCGGCATCGTGCCGGATCCCGATGTACAGCTCCAGCCCCAAGGCGAAGCGCATCGAGGTTCGTTACCCCGATCCGGCCGCCAACCCCTACCTCGCCTTCAGCGCCATGTTGATGGCGGGAATCGACGGGATCGTGAACAAGATCGATCCGGGCGAGCCGCTGGACAAGAACATCTACTCCCTCAGCGCGGAGGAGAAGAAGGGCATTCCGTCGATGCCCGGGAGCCTCGAGGAGGCGCTCGACTGCCTCCACGAGGATCACGCGTTCCTGCTCCAGGGCGATGTCTTCACCGACGACGCGATCGAGAGCTGGATCACCTACAAGCGCGAAGAGGAGTGCGATCCGGTTCGGCTGCGGCCTCACCCGCACGAGTTCGAGATCTACTTCGACGTCTGATCCCCGAGGATCGGAAGGTCGAGGGATTTCGAAACGGATCTCGAGATAGAGGGGGCCCCGTCGCATCTGCGGTGGGGCCTCTTCGTGTGGATAGGGCGAAGGGCGGCTCCGCTGCACGATTTTATATCGGTAGGGCGGACGTGGACTCCGGCTCCCGCGAAGGCGTCACGAGAATCGCGTCAACAGGGCCCTGGCTTGCCGGAGATCCCGAGTGTCGAAGCCCTCGTCGAAGCCGGCGTAGCAGCTGCGCAACACTTCGACCCCATCCCCCGCCTCGCCGTGCAGGCCCTGCATTCGCGCCAGGCCCATGGCGGCGCGCAGTTCGAGGGAGCCCACACCCTGGCGGCGAGCGATGTCGATGGAGCGTCTGAAGTTCTTTTCGGCGGCCTGCTGCCCGGAGGGGCCTTCCTCTTGCAGCGCGAGCTCACCCGCGAGGCGGTAGAGCTCTGCTTCGTAGTAGCGCTCGCCGGTGCGGTCGACGATCGTCTGCGCCCGACGCAGCTCGTCCTGCGCCTCGCCGGGTTGCCCGGCCAACGCCAGCCCCTCCGCAAGCTGGGCCAGGCAATAGGCAAGCGTCACGACGGCCCCGGTTGCTTCCCAGCTCGCGATCCCGCCTCGCATCTCTTCGAGTCCCCGTTCGATCTCGCCCTCTTCTACGCGCACCCGGCCCCTCACGACGCTCGCGAACGCCAGCCAGACCACGAATTCGTGCCGCGCACATATGTCGATCGCGACATCGGCTCGATCCCTGGCCAGCTCGATCTCCCCTCGGAATAGATGCAGACCCGCGGCGAAGCTGTAGGCCGCCGAGCGACTGAAGGGGTGCTCCAGCTCCTCCGCGAGTGCGATGGCTCCCGTGGCCGTAGTCAGCGCCTGGTCGGGTTGGCCGAGCTTCCACTCCGTCCAGGAACAGTAGGAGGCGCTCATCACCGCGGGGTCCTGCAGGGACCGGGCCGAGTAATACTCCTTCTTGTAGTTCTCCATGCACTCTCGAAGATGTCCCTGGCTGAGCGCATGGTGACCCTGATGAAAGAAGAGTTCGCCCAGGGCATAGTGGACCGTCAGGAGCCGAGCCGGATCGTTGATCTGCTTTGCGAGGACGAGACACTGGTCGGCCAGCTGTTGTGCAGCCTGGAACCGACCGCGCATGAAGTGAAAGCCTTCGAGTCCTAGCATGACCCGGAGCTCGCGCCCTACGTCGCCCAACTCGCGCGCGAGCTCGAGCGCACGCGTGTAGGCAGCTTCGACGCGCTCGGCACCATAGCCCTCGGTCGCGATCAGCTGGCCCGCCAGCACCGTCTGAAGCGGGAGCTCCCGGCGCGATCGATCTTCTCCCGGAGGTTGGAGGGCGAGCATTTCGAGTGCCCGGTCGAGGTGTTGGATCGCCTCCCTCGGGGCTGAACGCTCGGCCGAACGTCGTCCCGCCTGCTGCCAGTAATCGACCGCAGGCTCTACGAGCCCTGCCTCGCTGTAGTGATGAGCCAGGGTCTCGGGCTGAACCCGCTCGATCTCGGGAAATTTCTCGCTCAATACGACCGCGCAGCGGCGGTGGATTGCCCGGCGGTCGCGCGTCAACAACGATTGGTAGGCGGTATCCCGGATCAGCGCGTGCTTGAATGTGTATAGCGACTGGTTTTCATCGTGCAGGCACACGAGCCCGGAATCCAGCAGCGTTTCGAAGCGCTGCTGCAAGGACGCGTCGTCGAAGCCGGAGATCGCCGCGAGCAGCTCGAGGCTGAAGTCGCGGCCGATCGTCGCGGCCAGCTGTGCGAGCTCCTTCGCGAGACCAAGCTGGTCGAGGCGCGCCATGAGGAGATCCTGCAGGGTCTCGGGGATCACGACCTTCATCGGAGCGTGGGTCTTTCCGGGTTCGTCGAGCATCATCAGGACCAGCTCTTCGATGAAGAGGGGCACGCCGTCGGAGTTTGCCGCGAGCTGCCGAACGAGCCCCGGCGAGAGGCGCTCGCCGACGTTCAGTCCTTCGAGCATCGACTCAACGGTGTCGGGCGGCAGGGGGCCCAGCGGCATGGACTCGACGTGAGTGCAGCCGGCCCAGGGAGCGGCGATGTCGGGACGATAGGCCACCACCAGCAGCCTCCCGGAGTCCGGCGCGGCCTCGACCAGGCGGTCCAGCAGCTCGAGGGTCGA
>CBDUYG010000159.1:0-7204 GCA_965371385.1 uncultured Myxococcales bacterium
ATTCGGCTCACGCACCCCTCCCAATCCTCGAGCAGATCGTCATACGCAATGAAACATCGTGGCGCACCTCGCGTATCGCGCTCCGCATCGAGGAGATGGCGCAGCCAGAGGAGCAGAGCTCGAGTCGTTTCGATGTCTTGCGCACGCTCGAGGGAGGCCGCGACATCGAGGGGGTTTCGAATCACGATCACGTAGTGAGGAAGAGTGTCGAGCGCTTCCCAGACCCGGCGCCAGATCGAAACAATGCGGCAGAGACGCGGATCCTTGAGGACGATCAGACGCGCGTCTGCGAACTCTTCTCGGCACGCCGCGACGAGGCGCTCCACCCACGACTGCGCGGCCGCTGTCTCGGCCCAGTCGTGAAGAAGGGCCGAGGGGTCGAACCAGCTGGCTCCGATGTCCCGTATCATCTCTTCGTGAAGCGCGAAGATGGACTGAGATTCAAAGTACCCACGAGGATTGCGTTCACTCGAGGGCATGAGGTTCCTGGGAAGCTCGGCTCCCATGAGTGCGAGCACATTCGTCAGCGCCGACGTCCCGCTGCGGTGCATCCCCAGCACGACGAGCGCCTGACGCTCGACCCGATTCGAAGAATTCGGTGCCGTGCTCACGACTCCACCTCCTCGTCCGATCCGTCCTCGATCGCAAAGCGGGGCGCACGCCCCCCTGAGAGGTCGACCGGCCCGGTCGCCAGGACCCCCTTCTCCTGATCGATGCGAAAGATCCCGATGTCGAGGAGGCGGTGGAGATAGCCCTCCTCATCTCCGAGATTTCCCAGCACGCCCGCGTTGAGGAAATAGGTGCCGGGCACCAGCGTGGGGACGAGGTCGAAGGTCACCCGAACCCGGCGGCCCCGAGCCACATTGGCAATTCCCTGGCCGGCCGGGTGAGAGACCTGGCCCGCGAGATCGAGTCCACTCGTGAGCTTGAGCATCATGCCGAAGCGTACCTGGCTCGCATCCTCGAGAAAGTCGACGTCGTAGCAATAGCGATAATGCGCACCTCGGCGCAGTACGTTGACCTTCCGCCCCGCGGGATCGAGGATGTGCACATTCGAGATTCGGGCGCCCTGAGAGGGAAACTCCAGAGTGGATGCGGGTTGGAGCGCGGGGTCGAGGTAACCGAGCTTGCGTTCACGATCGCCTTCGTCGAAGGCCTCGACGGATGATCCCGGGATCGTCTGCTTCGTCGCCTCCGACGTGCCCGGATCCGCGCCACTGCGATCCAGCGCCTCGATCTCGCGCATGACCTCGAGCCGTGCCTCGACGGACGAGTAGAGGAGCTTCTGATAGCGGGAGATCACGACGTCGGGGGCCGCAGTAAGGAGACGACGTCCTGCCTCGATCAGGACCGCTCGATCGCAGAGTTCGAGGATCGTGCGAGCCGAGTGAGATGCGAGCAGGATCGTCGCCCCGCTCGCCTTGAGGTCCTGGATACGTGCGAAGCATTTGCGGCTGAACGCTTCATCCCCCACTGCCAGGACTTCGTCGACGACCAGGATGTCGGGACTGGAGTGGATCGCAACCGCAAAGGCGAGGCGCGAGAACATGCCGGTCGAATAGGTCGAAACCGGCTGGTCGAAGAAATCCCCGATATCGGCGAACGCCTCGATCTCCCCGAGCCGCAGATCGATCTCGTCCCGAGGGCGACCGAGGATGGTGGCGCTCAGAATTGCATTCTCGCGGCCGGTGAATTCGACATTGAAGCCCGCGCCAATGGCGAGTAGAGGAGCCACCTGACCACGGATCTCCACGACGCCGCGAGTCGCCTGGACTATGCCGCAGATGATCCTGAGCAGAGTCGACTTTCCCGCGCCGTTGCGCCCGACGATGCCCACCGTCTCACCACGCCGCAGCTCGAGATCGATCGAGTGCAGCGCTTCGAACTCCCGGTGATAGCGCCGCCGACCTCGCCAGAGCATTTCCTTCAGGCGGTCCTGAGGCCTCGCCCAGATCCGATAGACCTTGTCCACATCCCGCAGCCGAACCCGTATGTCCGGCGCCTCGCACTCGTCAGAGGACATCCGCAAAGCCCCCCTTCGACCGCATGAACCACGTGTGCCCGAGCCAGGCGATCAGCCAGGTTCCGATCAGCAGGACCGCGACGACCCGCCAATCCGGAACGGTGCCGAGAAAGAGAACCTGCTTCGACATTTGAATGATGAGCGCGAGAGGGTTGAGAAAATACAACTCTCTCATCGGCTCCGGAATCCGAGAGGCGGGATAGAAGATCGGGCTCATGAAGAGCAGGGCTGTCGTGAGCACTCGCACCAGATGGGAGAGATCGCGCAGGAAGACTCCCAAGGACGAGATCAACCAGCTCAATCCGAGGCTGAGGAGCGCCAGTGGCACGAGGACGAGCGGTAGCAAGAGGACGCTCGGGGGCGGCGAGCCGAGGATCGCGAAATAGAAGATGAATAGGAGCGCGAAGCTCATCGCGAGGTTGAACAGGGCGGCCGTGAGACTCACCCAGGGGAGTACTTCGAGGGGGAAGCGATATTGCTTCAGGAAGGTGCGATTCGAAACGATGAGGTCCGGCGCCTCGTTGAGGCATTCCGAGAAGACATAGAAGAGAATGATTCCGGAGAAAAGCAGGAGCGCGAAGATGGGTCGCCCCTCGAACTCGATCGGAAGATCCCACTTGGCTTGAAAAACGAAACCGAAGATGAAGGTATAGATACATAGAAGAAAGAGCGGGTTGAAGACGCTCCAGAGGATGCCCAACCACGAGCCGCGGTAGCGAGCTTCGATACGCCGCCAGGCCAGCTGGCCGATCAGCCGCCGGTAGCGCCAGCCCGTGGCGAGGAAGGCAATCGGGGATGGGAGCGAGTGGGTGGGCATGGTCGTGACCCTTCAATGGCTGCGTCGATCCGTCTTGATCGGGGCGCCCTCGCCTCGACCCGGACCCTGCGCCCGAGCGCCGAGCGAGCGGCTCAGCTGGCGCTGCGCACGACCGGGACGCGAAGAGGAGCACCTCCCAGGGCGACCATCAGGGTACCAGACTGCCGAAATTCCCACACGAACGACGGGCGCGAGCAGGCAGGTCGCGAATCGCGGCGGAGACCGACACACAGCTCGCTCCCGAGCGTGGCGTATGGGCATCAGGCATCGCTTGTCAGAACCGAGGCGCTCCACTAGCGTCGCGCAACCACGGGATCCAACTTCCGGGGAGGAGAATTCCCTTGACGAGCACCCAGTGGTCGATTCTCGCTGCGGCAATCGCGCTACTCGCGCTGGTTTTCTTTCTCGTCCGCTCGGATGAGATCGGGGAACGTCCCGCCGAGGATCAGACAGCTCGTCCGGCCGGGTCCGATTCCGAAGCGAAACCGGTCGCAAGAGAAAACGAAGCTCCTGACTCGTTCGATCTCAGCAATCCACCTGATCGCGCCGACTCGATCGCTCAGGAACGCGACGCGCGGCGCGACGTTCCACGCCATCCAGACGAAGATGCGCGGGATCGGGGCCGGATGGATTCCGTCAGAAGCGAGGAGCACTTCGAAAAAGATCGGCCGACCTATGACGAGCCCGTCGAAGGTCGGACGATCACCCAACTCGAGAGTAAGTTCGGACCTCAGCCGAAGCTTTCGGAACAACTCGAATCCGACCTCGAGAATCCCCCGCCTCCGGAACTTCCAGAAAACTGGCAGGAGATCATCTCCAATCCTCCGAGCTTGCCCCCGGACGTTCAGGACGCCCTCGACGATCCGCCGCCGGTCAGCCACGACCCGGAGGTCGAGAGGATGCTTCTGGATCGGCCACCGGTCGAGCTGCCGCCTGGGGTACAAGAACTCATCGACAATCCGCAGGCCGTCCCCGCACGTTGATCGCGGCGGGGAGGCTGCGCGCCAATCCGCCAACAGGACCAGAGCACCGGGAACAGCTTTTGGCAGCAGCCCGACACGCCGCTAGAGCGGCGATGCCCAGATCTCGTTGACCGAGAAGAATCGATCCGTGGGCGACGGTGACACCACCAACTCGACAGCGCCCACGCGACGCGCGTCCAACACAATGACCATGGTGTCGTCGCCCGCGTAGATCCGGCCCGCCGGAACCCGTTCGACCCGGCCGTCGAGTGTCAGGACGACGTAGAAGTCGACAGGCAGGTCTCGATTGCGACTCATCAGCGTCAATGATCGGTAGCGTTTGCCGGGTTCCAGTACGACACGTAGCGTGATCGGCTGAGTCAGTTGCTGCTGCGCCTTCGATCTCGATGAGTCGTCTTTTCCAGTCGACGTGTTCGAGTTGATTGATTGATCTCGGGCCAGCCTTGCCTCCTGGCGCCGTCGGAATTCAGAATAGGACGGGGAGAAACGTGAGCTCCGCTGTCCTACGCTCATCATTCTCTCCAACCTCGATGGGTCGATGCTCAATGGTGCCGTTCGAGAAATTGCATGCGAGGCCAATCATCAGCCGCCGGCGCACCCCATTCCCAGCCGGTCCCTCGAGCCGGCAGCATTCAGGCTTCGCGTGGGGTCAAACGCTTCGTACACAGATCGCCGGGCGCTCTGCCCTGGCATCCTGAGGCATCGGGGAATGCGCCGTTTGTTTGGCCGAGTGCGACGCGCCGGTAACCTCGGGCGTACGTCGTCGAGAAGGCCCCTCGAGCTCCTCCAGAAGAGCCATGACTACGGACTTCGTTATACCCTGGAGATCCTCAGGTCACGAGTTCGATCCGCTCTAGGCCGACGGCCGCGCAGCCGGCCTGACGACGGTGACGTCATCTCTCCAGCGGAACAGCGAAAGCGTCTGGCTGCGATTCGGACCCTCCCGCGAATCGCGGTGGTGATCCGGCTTCGCGAGAAGGCGGAGCCCGGCGGGCTTCGTTCGAGTCTTGCATCGTTGCAGTGCCAGAAGCTCGCCGGCTGGGGGGTCGTTGCTCTCGGCTCTGAGGAGGAGTTCGCTGCCAGTCGCGGCGTATTCGAGGATGCGAGGGTCGAGGTCCGGCATGTCGATCCGAGGGAAGCGGCCTGGCCCGTCGCATTGACCCACATCATCGACTCTATTCAGGAGGACTTCATTCTGTGCATGGAGTCGGGTTGCACTCTTCGCGGCGATCTCTTCTGTCGCTTCGCGTTGGCGAACTCGCAGCAGAGCCTGGATATCTACTACGTGGATGAGCACATCCAGATCCCGGGTGGCATCGTGCTGCATGCGAAACCAGACTGGTCCCCCACCACCCTCGAAGTCGAGAATTACCTGGGATCTGGCGTGATCTATCGGGCGACTCTCTTTCGGCGACTCTCAGAGGAGAGGCGGGGGGCGACCATCCGCTCTCTGCTCCCGAGGCTCTGCCATGAAGCTGCCACGATATACCATGAGCCATTGCCCCTCCTCCGCACACCCCTGTTGTCGGAGCACAGGGCTCCTTCCGAACGGGTCGCGACGTTGCAACCACCCGCTTCCCCGACGTTGGTGTCAATCATCATCCCGACTCGTGATCGCGTAGATCTACTCGAGCGGTGCCTGCGCGGCATTTTCGAGGCCACTTCGTCCGTTTCATTCGAAGTCCTGATCATCGACAACGAGAGCCGGGAGCGCACTACACATCAATTCTTCGATGACATGAAGGACCGCTACCCCGATCATGTGCGAGTGCTGGAGATTCCCGGCGAGTTTGATTACGCGAGCATCAACAACCGTGCGGCGTCCGAGGCCAGGGGCGACGTTCTCCTTTTCCTCAACAACGACATCGAGGTCATCAACGAAGATTGGCTCGTGAACCTGCTCGCTCTGACGCTACGGAATGAGATCGGCGCAGTAGGTGCGCTGCTCCTCTATCCCGATGGCTCGGTCCAGCACGCCGGAATCGCGCTCGGTCCTGGAGGTGTCGCTGCGAACATTTGCGCTGGGGAAGAGCCATCGGTGCTCCAGCCACACGGGACCCGGGATGTCTCGGCCGTTACGGGTGCCTGCCTGATGATGCGACGTGCGGTCTTTGACGAGATCGGGGGGTTCGCTTCAGGACTGCCGGTTGCGTTCAACGACGTAGACATCTGCCTGCGGGTGCGGGATGCCGGACGACGAGTCGTCGTGCACGCGGGTGTCCACCTGCTCCACCATGAATCGATGTCTCGGGGCGTGATTCCCCAAGCCCCTGAACGCGCGCGCTTCGCTCGAGAAGTCGCGTTGATGCGGTCGCGCTGGGGAAGGCGCCTCGACTCGGATCCCTATTGGCGTGGATCCATTGAATCTCGAACTCCCGTGCGATTTTTCTGTGATGGTATGAGGGTTGGCTACGGAGTCGATCTCGTCGTCGCGCGTCAGATCGAATACCTGCTTGCGCGTGGCTATCCCGTCGATGTGCACCTGCTCGAAATCGACGCCCCGCACAGGGATCGGTTTCGCAGCGCGATCTCGGCCGGAAAGCTGCGACTTCATGTTGGGGGAGATCCGAGCGTCGCGCTGACGAGGAGTGGTGGAGAATCGGGGGGAATCAACATATTTCACACTCCGACCTTTCTCTCGCTACTACCCGAGCTGGGCCAATCCTCCTTCTGTGTCGCACTCGATTACGGTGAGCCTCCATCGGAGTTCTTCCCCGACCAGGTCTCACGCGCCGAGAGACTGCGGGACAAACGTCTCACTCTGGCGGATGCCGACCTGATCATCAGCATCTCGAAATCAGTGCAGAACGAATCCGAGCTACCCGATTCCAAAGTGATCCGGATCGGAACCGACCATCTGCTCATGGGTCGGCGCAACCTGTTGGAGCTTCGAGGCAGCTTTCGTCGGGCCCACGGGCTCACCGACGAGTTTCTCGTTTTGAGCGTAACCCGCTACCACACCCCCGAGCGTCGCTACAAGGGTCTGGATCGCATCAGCGAAATTCGTTCGCGATTCGTCTCCCGGTTTCCCGAGCTGGCAGAGAACGTCGTCTTTGCCCTCGCGGGTCACGCAAGCGAGCGCGACCGCACCGAGATGCAACGAGCGGGGCTCCTCGCCATCCGGGATCCAACCGACGATGAGCTCGTGGCCGCCTACCTCGACGCCGATCACTACCTCGCCCCATCGCGTTGGGAAGGGTTCGACCTCGGTCTCGGTCAGGCTCTATCGCTGGGGCTACCCGCTACGGCTTCGGACATCGTCGCCCATCGCGAGTTCGGTGTGCCCGTGAGTAACGACCTCGATCGACAGGCAGAATGGATTCGGGACGCCTTCCATCAGCGGCCGGGAGGCGCCGGCGAGCGCCGACTCTCCGTGAGGCT
>CBDUYG010000160.1:0-7127 GCA_965371385.1 uncultured Myxococcales bacterium
CCCGTTCGGTTGGGAGAGCGGATCGGGCGGCTGCGCCCGGGCCGTATGGCCGGGAGTAGATAGAGCCCAGCTGGCGCCGGCCTCGGGGGGCCGACGCGCCGGCTACATGTTCAGCTCGAGCTTCGCCGCCTCGGACATCATGTCGGGGGACCAGGGCGGATCCCACACGAGATCGAGGCCGACCTCGCCCACCCCGTCGAGGGAGCGGATCTTCTCCTCGACCTCGATCGGGAGCGTCTCCGCCACCGGGCACATCGGTGTGGTCAGGGTCATCGTGATCGAGACGTTCTTCTCCTCCGCGACATCGATCGCGTAGATCAGCCCCATCTCGTAGATGTCGATCGGGACCTCCGGGTCGTAAACGGTCTTGAGCGCCTCGACGATGCGCTTTTTCAGTGCCTCGCTCGCTGTGACCTGGGTGTCTTCGCTGGCTTCACTCATCTCGATTCCCCATCTCGCCGCCGCCTGGAAGTCGCGCGGGGCATCCGTCTTCATTCGGTGGTTGCGGCGTCCTTGTCGCCGTGGAGCGCGGCCTGGAGCGTGTGCCACGATAGCGTCGCGCACTTCACACGAGCCGGATACTCCCGAACGCCGCCGAAGACCGCGAGCTTTCCCAGCTCCGGCCCGGCCTCGGCATCCTTCGAGTCGCCTGCCACGAGCTCGTGGAAGTCCTCGAAGATCCGGTCGATCTCGTCCTTCGTCTTGCCCTTCACGAACTCGGTCATCAGTGAGGCCGACGCCGTTGAAATCGCGCACCCCATGCCGTCGAAGCGGATGTCGATCACACGATCGTCGTCGTCCAGGAGCAGATAAACGGTCAGCTTGTCGCCGCAGAGGGGATTGTACCCGTCGGCCGTCGCACTCGCGGCCTCGAGCGTTCCGTAGTTTCGTGGCGCCTTGTTGTGATCGAGGATCACGCTCTGGTAGAGATCTCGGAGGTCGTCCATCAGCGAAAGAGCTCCAGCACCTTGTGGATGCCAACGACCAGCCGATCGATGTCCTCCCTGGTGTTGTAGAAGGCCATCGACGCGCGCGCCGTGGCGGGAATCTGATAGCGCTCCATCACCGGCTGAGCGCAGTGGTGACCGGCGCGAATCGCGACACCCTCCTGATCGAGGATGCTCCCGATGTCGTGAGGATGGGCGCCCTCGATCACGAAGGAGAGCACCGCGGCCTTCTCTCGCGCGGTTCCGATGATCCGCACCTCTGGAATCGCCTCGAGGGCGCGTGTGCCGTACGCGAGCAACTCCTGTTCCCAGGCCTCGATGCGATCCATCTCGAGATGGCTGAGATAATCGACCGCCGTTCCCAGGGCGATCACCCCGGCGATGTCCGGCGTGCCCGCCTCGAAGCGGGCGGGGACTCCCGCGTAGGTCGTCTTCTCGAAGGTCACCGTGTGGATCATCGAGCCGCCGCCCTGGTAGGGAGGCATGTCCTCGAGGATCGGGAGCTTGCCGTAGAGGAAGCCGACGCCGCTGGGGCCGAAGATCTTGTGCCCCGAGATCGCGTAGAAGTCGCAGTCGAGAGCCTGGACGTCGACCGCGAGGTGCGGCGCGGCCTGGGCGCCATCGAGCAGCACGGGGACGCCCCTCGAGTGCGCGGCTTCGATCATTTCGGCGACGGGGTTGATGGTGCCGAGGGCGTTGGAGACGTGAGCGATCGCTACCAGTCGGGTCCGGTCCCCGAGCAGATCTTCGAAGGCGCCCTCCTCGAGCTCACCCCTCTCGTTGAGGGGAACCACGACCAGACGAGCCCCCGTCTCCTGACAAACCATCTGCCAGGGCACGATGTTGGCGTGGTGCTCCATCCCCGTGATCAGGATCTCATCTCCTTCGCCGAGGTTCTTCCGGCCCCAGCTCCACGCCACCAGGTTGATCGACTCGGTGGCGTTCCGCGTGATGATGATCTCCTTCGGACTCGCGGCGTTGATGAAGCGCGCGAGCTTGCCCCGGGCCTTTTCGAACTCGAAGGTCGCGTTTTCGGAGAGTTGATAGACACCGCGGTGGATGCTCGCGTACTCGTCCGAGTAGAAGCGTGAGAGGCGCTCGATCACGGGACGCGGCTTCTGTGCGCTCGCAGCGCTGTCCAGAAAGGCGAGCGGCTTGCCCCGCATCGTCTGTTCGAAGATCGGAAAATCCCGGCGCACGGCCTCGACGTCGAAGGGCGGACGATCGGCGCTGGAAGGTATTTCGGGCTTCAGGGTCATGAGCCATTCTCCCCGCTGAAGAGCTCGCGCAGGCGATCCTGAACGAGCTCGCGAATCCACTCTCCCATTGCTCCGGGGGGCAGGGTCTCGGCGATCTCCCCCGCGAAGCCCTCGGTGAGGAGCGACTGGGCCTCCTGAATCGAGAGGCCGCGGGAGCGCATGAAGAAGAGCGCATCCGGGTCGAGCTGACCGATCGATGAGCCGTGGCTGCACTTCACGTCGTCCGCATGGATCTCGAGCTGGGGCTTGGTGTCTACCTCGGCGCTCGGGCTCAGCAGCAGGTTCTTGTTCTGTTGCAGGGCATTCGTCTTCTGGGCGTCGGGCCGGACGATCACACGGCCGCGAAAGACCCCCCGGCCATGGCCGCCGAGGACGCCCTTGTAGAGCTGGCGGCTGTCGCAGTGGGGGACGGCGTGGTCGACCTCGGTGTGGTCGTCGATGAGTTGATCGCCGTCGCCCAGAGTGAGGCCCCGGAGCGTGCATTCGGCTCCTTCCTCCATGAGCCGGATTTCCAGATCATTGCGCAGCAGGGCGCCGCCCAGGTTGAAGGTATGGATCGCGAAACGGGTGTCCCGGGCCTGGCGGATGCTCTGACGCGCGATCTGCGAGGCCGAGGCGTTTCCCCGCTGGAGAACGATGAGATCGAGAGAGGCGTTGGGCTCGACCACGATCTCGCTGACGGCGTTGCTGAGAGTCTGGCTCCGGGCCTCACCAGCCTGGGAGAGATCGAGGGAGAGGTGATCCTCGAGAACGATGGCCTGGGAGCCCGACTCCGCGACGACGAGCACTCGCGGAAAGCTCACACGCGGAGCGGCGGCGTTCGTCGAGAGAAAGAGCAGGTGGATCGGCGCGGTGAGGGCGCGGTTCTTCGGGACGACGATCACGGCGCCGTCGCCCGCCATCGCGGTATTGAAAGCCGTGAAGGCATCGTCCTTGATTTCCGCCAACCGTCCCCAGTGGACCAGCTCGCTGGTCTCGAGGTTCTCGATCTGCCCAATCCGATTCACGAAGCTGTCGATGACGATCGAGCCGCCATCGCGCAGGTCGCAGAGATCCGCCGCATGACGACCGTCGACGAAGACCAGACGAGGACCGCCGAAATCCGGAATCCCGAGCGTCTCGAGCTGCGCCCGCGAGACTTCATCCGCGGCGGCAGTGACCTCGAAGGCCGTCTTCGCGATCCGGGAGACGTTGGTGTAGCGCCACTCCTCGAGCCGGGTGGTCGGGAAGCCGAGCTCGCCGAAGCGATCCATCGCCTCCCGGCGCAGGGCACGGATCGCCGCGGGCTCTCTATCGGCCGCAGGCGCTCTACCGGCCGCGGGCTCCGCATTGGCCGCATGTGCTCCACCCGCCGCACGCGCTCCGTCCGCCGCGTGCGCTTCACCCGCCGCGTGCGCTCCGTCCGCCGTGGGCGCTCGATCCGTCGTGCGCGCCGCGAAGGCCCGACGGTAGTGCTCGAGCGCGTCGCTGATTTCGCTCTTCGCACTCATGGGGCTGCCAGTCCTTTGCCTTCTTCGATCCAGCCGTAGCCCTTGTCTTCGAGCTCGAGGGCGAGGTTCTTGTCGCCGGACTTCACGATGCGCCCATGCGAGAGGACGTGCACGAAATCGGGGACGATGTAGTCGAGCAGACGCTGATAGTGGGTGATGATGAGCATCGCGCGCTCGGGCGAGCGGAGCGAGTTGACCCCCTGGGCGACCACGCGCAGGGCATCGATATCGAGGCCCGAGTCGGTCTCATCGAGGATGCACAGGCGCGGCTCGAGGAGCAGCATCTGGAGCACTTCGTTGCGCTTCTTCTCACCTCCGGAGAATCCTTCGTTGATCGAGCGGCTCATCAGATCGCTGGGCATCTCGACGAGCTGCATCTTCTCCTTGCAGAGGCCGAGGAAATCCATCGCGTCGAGCTCGGGCTCGCCCCGATGAGTGCGGATCGCGTTGAGGGACGCCTTGAGGAAGTAGTTGTTCTTGACGCCCGGGATCTCCACCGGGTACTGGAACGCGACGAAGATCCCCTCGCGCGCGCGGATCTCGGGGTCCATCTGAGAGAGGTCCTGGCCTTCGTAGAGAATCCGGCCACCGGTGATCTCGTAGCCCGGGCGGCCCGCGATGACGTTGCTGAGCGTGCTCTTGCCCGAGCCGTTCGGGCCCATCACGGCGTGGATCTCACCGGGGCGGATGACCAGGTCGATGCCCTGGAGGATCGGAGTGCCGCCGACGCTGACTTCGAGGTCTTTGATATCGAGCATGTTCATGGTCTCTTCCGATCTGCGGATTGGGCGAGGGGGATGCCCCGCTCGCCGGGTGTCTTGTGCGCGATTCGGGCCAATCAGCCGACGCTGCCTTCGAGGCTCAGCCCGAGCAGGGCCTGGGCCTCCACGGCGAACTCCATGGGCAGCTCCTGCAGGACCTCCCTGCAGAACCCGTTCACGATCGTCGAGATCGCGTCCTCCTCCGACAGGCCGCGCTGGCGGCAGTAGAAGAGCTGGTCGTCACTGATCTTGGATGTCGTGGCCTCGTGTTCCACCGTGGCGGTGTCGTTCTTCACCTCGAGGTAGGGGAAGGTGTGTGCACCGCACTCGTCGCCGAGCAGTAGCGAATCGCACTGGGAGTAGTTGCGGGCTCCGCTCGCCTTGGGGCCAATCTTCACCAGACCCCGGTAGGACTGGCTTCCCCGGCCCGCCGAGATGCCCTTCGAGATGATCGTGCTCTTCGTGTTCTTTCCGATGTGGATCATCTTCGTTCCGGTGTCGGCCTGCTGGCAATTGTTCGTCATCGCAACCGAGTAGAACTCACCAATCGAGCCATCGCCCTGGAGGATGCAGCTCGGATACTTCCAGGTGATCGCGGAGCCCGTCTCGACCTGGGTCCAGGAGATCTTCGAGCTCACTCCACGGCAGGCGCCGCGCTTGGTCACGAAGTTGAAGATGCCGCCCTTGCCGTCCTTGTCGCCGGGGTACCAGTTCTGGACCGTCGAGTACTTGATCTCGGCCCGCTCGAGGGCGACGAGCTCGACCACGGCCGCGTGCAGCTGATTCTCGTCGCGCTGGGGGGCCGTGCAGCCTTCGAGGTAGCTCACGTAGGCGTCGTCGTCGGCGATCAGGAGGGTGCGCTCGAACTGCCCAGTATTGGCCGCGTTGATGCGGAAGTAGGTGGACAGCTCCATCGGGCAGCGCACGCCCTTGGGTATGTAGGCGAAGGAGCCGTCGGTGAAGACCGCAGAATTGAGGCAGGCGAAGAAGTTGTCCGAATAGGGGACGACCGAGCCCAGGTATTTGCGAACCAGCTCGGGGTGCTCGTCGACGGCGTCCGAGAACGAGCCGAAGATTATGCCGTGCTTCTCGAGTTCGGCCTTGTAGGTGGTCGCGACCGAGACGCTGTCGAAGACCGCATCCACCGCGACCTTCACGCCCGAGAGCCGCTTCTGCTCGTCGAGCGAGATCCCCAGCTTGTCGTAGGTGCGGAGGAGCTCGGGATCGACCTCGTCGATGCTCTCGAGCTGGGGCTTCGACTTCGGAGCCGAGTAGTAGATGATGTCCTGGTAGTCGATCGTCGGGTAGTCGACCATCGCCCAGGTGGGCTCTTCGTGGGCTTCGAGCATCTGGAAGAAGCGGCGAAGCGCCTTGAGGCGGAAGTCGAGGAGCCATTCGGGCTCCTTCTTCTTCGCCGAGATGATGCGCACGACCTCTTCGTTCAGGCCGGGGGGAAGCTGATCGACATCGATGTCGGTCGTGAATCCGTACTTGTAATCCTGCTCCGCGAGATCGCGCAGCTCAGAGTTGCTCTCCGTCATCACTCGATTCCTTCATCGATGCTGTAGGGGGTCTGGTCGCGGCCGCCGACCTCTCGCGGGATGGGGCCGCCGATCCCGCTGAGCCGATCGAGCGGCCGCACATTGTCGAAGCGCGAGCGGGCGAGGTCCGAGAGGGTGATCTGGCTGAGGGCGTCGTGGACCACGCTGTTGATGACCTGCCAGGGGTCCCTCACCTGGCAGCGAATCTCGTGTGCGCAGGCGCCCACGGAGAGGTTGCACTCGGTCAGTGCCACCGGCCCTTCGAGAGCCTCGATCATGTTCGCGACGCTGATGTTCTCGGCGTCGCGGGAGAGGAGGAAGCCGCCCCGGGCGCCTCGCTGGGAAGTCAGGAGCCCCTGCCGTGCCAGGGCCTTGAGGGTCTTGCTCACGACGGGTAGGGGAAGATCGACCTCCTCCGCCAGCTCACGGGCATTGCGTGGAGACTCGATCGTCGTCCTCGCGAGGTTCACGAGAAGCACGATTCCGTAGTCTGTGATCTTGCTGAGGCGAAACATCGGCCCATGACCCTCTGGAGCGGCTCTCCGGCTCCATTTTTCTTCTCGTTCTTCTCGTTCTTGTCACGCTCTCTTCTGATCCAGGTTCGGAGCGGCGCTGGTGTCTGTTTCGGAAGCGCGGGGAAGCCCCTCCCGGGTAGTCTCCAGCTGGCACACTATATCGGACCATTTTGGTACTGTAAACCCCTGGATTCTTAAAAGTCCATTGGTTACAGGGCGTTGCGAGGATTTTCTCCTTTGGGATCGGGGCTTTCCGGGCCATGGCCCGGCGCAGGTGTTCCACATGAAACAAAGTAAGCGAATTGAAATCGTGTTGGACGAATCCGTCCCGACTGCATCGATCTGCGGAGCGATGGCTCGCTACAGCGCGAGGGAGGTGGAACGAGGAATGGGTCTCCGGCTCCGGCACGCACTCTGGCCGACAGGGAGCCACCTCGGACGCCCCCCTGAGCTGCCGCCGGTACGTCCGACCCAATCAACGGTCCACTTCCCGGCGCGAGAGTGATCCAGGTGGCGAGGGCCTATATACAGACTGAGGGCGAGCCGGGGCCAGGGGAGTTCGCGAGGCTCGCCGCATGGCCGGACTCGGCGTCGTCCAGGCACTTGCGAATGGC
>CBDUYG010000161.1:0-7105 GCA_965371385.1 uncultured Myxococcales bacterium
GCGCTACCCGGACGAGAGCGGAAGGCTCTACGACGGATTCGTCCCGGCCAGCGCCGATCGTATCTTCGAGAGTACGCATCGCAATTCCCGCTGATGGGCGGAAGTTGGGTGGTTCGGGCTAGAGCAAGCGATCCATCAGAAGGGTCGCGATGCCGAGGAAGGTGAAGAATCCGAAGGCGTCCGCGAGGAAGGTCACGAGCACTCCCGAGCCGAGAGCAGGATCCATCTTCACGGCCTTGAGAGCGAGTGGAACCGCCGCGCCGAGCATCCCCGCGACCGCCATCGTCGCGACCACGGCGAGAAATATCACCAGCCCGAGGTAGGGATTGCCCTGCCACAGGGTGATGATTCCGGCGCTCAGCGTGCCCATGATGGCGCCCAATACGACCCCCACGAGAAGCTCTTTTCTCACGGCGCGCAAGCCGCTCGAGAACTCGATTTCGCCGAGAGCGATCGCGCGGGTGATCACGGTGAGGGCCTGGATGCCTCCGTTGCCGCCGAGGCCGGCCACGACGGGCAGGAAGGTTGCGAGCACCACCAGACTCTCGATCGTGTCCTTGAAGAGTCCCACCACCGAGGCTGCGATGAAGGCCGTCCCGAGATTGACCAGCATCCAGGGCAAGCGCTTCTTGATCGAGACACCGGCCGGCGTGAAGATGCGGTCCACCTCGGAGAGGCCGGCGAGGTGGTACATATCCTCGGTGGCCTCTTCGGTGATGACGTCGATCACGTCGTCGACCGTGATCAATCCGAGCATGGTCCCATCGACATCCGTCACCGGGATCGCCAGCAGGTCGTAGCGTGCCACCAGCTGCGCCACCTCCTCCTGGTCGGCGTCGGGCTGGGTACTGATCGGATCGCGGATCATCATCTCGGAGCAGGTGCGATCCGGAGGTGCTGCCACCAGTCGCCGAATCGGTACGACACCCAGGAGTCGGCGCTCCTGATCGACGACGTAGAGGTAGAGGATCGACTCGTCCATCTCGCCGCTGGCCCGAATCGAGTCGATGGCCTCCTGGGCCGTCATCTTCTCATCGAGGGCGGTGTACGAGGTGGTCATCGTGCGGCCCGCGCTGCTCGGCGGATAGAGCTCGGCCTTTCTCAGCTCTTCCAGCTTGTGACCCGGCAGGAGCGCCATGACGTCCTGCCGCCGCTGCTCCGGAATGCCGTCGAGCAGCTCCAGGAGATCGTCGATCTCCACCCGGCGCAGCACGTCGGCGAGGCGTTGGTCGGAGACGGCTTCGAAGATCTGGGGAAGCAGCTCGGGAGGGAGCTCCTTGAGCATGGTGGCGGCCCGGTGGTGCTTGAAGAGCAGGTCGATCACGGTGCGGATCTCATCCGGGGTGAGATCCGCGAGCAGGGGGCCGAGATCCGCGGGGTGGATCCGTTCCAGCAGCCGCTCGGCGCGGGTGTGAACGCCGCTGCTCAGCAGGCGGCGAAGGATTCGCGTTGTAATGATGGGACCGGCGGCCATTGGGGCTTCCCCGTCGCGAATCGCATTCCTGCGAGACGGACTCGGGGGAGTCTTCGCCGCTCAGGTCAGCGTATTCGCCGGCTTTGCGTTCGGAGCATTGGGAGCAGGGGGACCGTACTCCGGGATTTTTTCGCTTGGGTCACTCATTGCCTTCGACGTCAGTCCTTACACCAGAATCGCTCCGGGATCGACCCCACGGGAGGCTCCCGGCCCCTGGAAGACGTTTCCGGGCTCGGGGGGCGGCTCGTTCGAGGAGGAGTTCGGCCTTGCCCCCCACTTTTGTTCTTTATTCGTCTTTCACCGGGTCACGAGGATCGTGCTCGACACGGCCTCGCGAGAGAAGTCCTGCTGCAGCCCGCACCGCTTTTTCCCATCGGAGCGTAAAGGGTTTCGCACGGGTTGCCGATGAACTGCTTGTCCAGACCGAACCGAGAACCGACCGCAACGCGAAGAGGGGAAGGCAGATGGGACGAACCAAGCTCAGAGGCATCGAGATGGCCGGAATCCGAATCGCGATCGAGGTTCCCTCGACGCTGCCCTGGAAGCTGGACCCCGGCCTCGCCGCTTTCGAGTCTTCACCGATGGACCCCGACGTTCATATCGGAGTCCGCGTGGCCGAGACCCGGCTCCCGGTCGGTGAAACCTTCTTCTACGAGTCCGGCGGATTTCAATTCGAGATCGGACGGGAGGCGTGCGACTGGGTCGTCGCGGTCTACGGACCCGGAGGAAGCTGCGAGCGCACGGCCCGGTTCGATGCGTCGTTCTCACAGGGCGAAGTGACCGTGAGTCCTGAATGTGCGGCCCAAGCTCATTGCCCGCTGAGCTCGCCTCTGGACGAGATCCTCTTGCTTCATCGCGCGGTCGCGGATGGCTGTCTGGTCTTGCGTGGCTCGCTCTCGATACGCAACGGCCGAGCCACGGTGTTTCTGTCCCAACGAGAGGGCGAGATGGATGCGCCCGGCGCGCCGGCTCTCGCGGGCGTCGCCCAGCATCTGATCCTGCGGCCGGATCCGGGCGCTGATTCGGAGCGCGATCGAATCTGGGTTCACGCCACGCCGTGGAGTGCGTCCAAGGGCGCGGATCCCTACTCGCGTGCCTTGCTCGAGTCGATTCAGGTGGTCGAGACCGGCGGAAAACAGCCTGTCGAGAAGCTCTCCTCGAGCCGCTCGATCGGCGCCATCCTCCAGCACGCATTTGCGCCGGTACACAACCCCTCTGCAGCAGAGCAGCTTCTCGAAGTGGTCGAGTGGGTGTCCCGACGTACTCGAGTTCAGCGCCTCAACCGGCCCGAGATGAAGAGAGTCGTATCGTTCACCTGGGAGCGATCGCCCCAGACGTTCGGATCTGCAGCTCCGGCTCAATGACCTGACTCAGTGAACCGACTTGAAGTGCTCTCCCAGGGGCCTCGAACGTGTTGCGTTCGGGGCCCTTCGTTCGTTTGGGGTATCTGCTGGGTGAGTCCCCCGGTTCACAGGGTTGGTCGGGATCGTGGGGGGGGGACACGCATCAGCGGCAGCGCACACACCCATCCGTCGAGCCTCCCTCTTCGTTCTGGAGAGCTCGAGCGAGGTTCGATCTCGCGCTCGAACCGAGGGTAGCGGAAAGCACCCAAATGCTCTCGAACACCGGGATAACGCTCAATTTTCAAGGAACGCTCTTTTGAGTCTGCACAGAGCGGTTACAATGAGCTGACGGGCGTTTCCCATTGACTCATGATGCCCAGGGCCAATCGCGGATTCGCTATTCTTGGACCCGTAGACGTCGAGTATGAAATAGCAAGGTAGAACGAGAGGCGAGTAGCTAATGATGAAGCAGCTCATTGAAGACATCGTTCGATCACTCGTTGATCAGCCCGAGCAGGTTCAGATCAAGGAAGTCATTGGCGAACATGCCCACGTGCTCGAGTTGCGCGTCGCCAAGGAAGATCTGGGCAAGGTGATCGGGAAGGGCGGAGCTCACGCTTCCGCGATTCGTACGCTCATGGCCGCGGCGAGTGGGAAGGAGAAGAAGCGATACATCCTCGAGATCATCGAGTATTAATCGCCGAAGTCCTTCAGAGCGGGTTGCAGATCGGAATTCGCGCCGATTGGCCGAGAGCAGAGGGTCCTCACCTGCTCGGTAGCGCACTCCCCGGCCGGAATCCCGACGCCGTCGAGCTTCATTCATTCAGCGGGGCCGTGTCGTCGCGTCTCCCCCCTGTTCTCCCGCGATGTTCTCCCGCGCCCGAGCTGATAGAGCCTCGGGACGAATCCAAGGAGCCGTCACTTGTCTGCGACAAGGTTCGATATTGAAGCCCCCCTCACTCTCCCCGCCCAGATCGAGGCGCGTGCGTCTCATCCCCAGCTTGCGAAACGGGTCTTTCTCCAGGATGAGACGCGAACCTGGACCTACCGTGAGTATCGGGATCAATCCGTTCGCTACGCCCACCTGATTCTGGGGCGATCACGCGGTGCGGGGAGCGAAGGGCCGCCGCGCGTCGCGATGATGATGGAGAACCATCTCGAGCTCCTCGCCCTTTACGGGGGGTGTGGTTACGCGGGCGCGACCCTCTTTGGTTTGAATACGGGGCTGCGAGGCGAGGTGCTGGCGGGTGTTCTGAACCAATCGTGTGCCCAGCTCCTGATCATCGATTCGAGCTTCGTCGAGCGCATCGAGGGGGTGCTCGGCGATCTCGAATACCTGGCTGAGCGGGACATTCTGGTCCTGGCCGAGCGCGATGGGCAGGGGGAAGGAGAGGGGGACGGAGAGGCGCGAGGAGAGCGGGCTTCCGATGTCGATCCCGCTCGAGATCTGCTGCGCTGTCTGGAGCGGGAGGTGAGTGACGATCTCGGACCGCCCGATGTCGAGGTCACGCCGGAGACGGTCCAGATGGTGATCTACACCTCGGGGACGACCGGGCTGCCGAAGGGCATCAACAACAATCACCTCAAGCTGCTCCTGATCGGCAAGATCGTCGCGGAACGCATCGGCCTCAGCGCCGACGATTGCGGTTACGGGTGCATGCCGCTCTTCCACTCCAACGCGATCTTTCTCGGTTTCCACCCCGCATTCCACTCGGGAGCGCGGATGGTGGTGCGCCGGCGCTTCAGCGCGCGAGCCTTTGCACCCGACATCAAACGCTTTGGCGTCACCTATTGGAACTACGTCGGGGAGCCGGTGCACTACATTCTCGAGGCCGTGGCCCGGGAGTACGGTGGGGACGAGGAGCGGATCCGTCAGGAGCTGACCCAACACGCCGACAATCACCTGGCCTTCACCCTGGGCAATGGCGCGGCGCCCCCGGACATCGATCGCTTCATGGATTGGTTCGGGCTCGACGATATGTTCGAGCTCTATGGCTCGACCGAAGCGGCGATCAGCACGTTTCGCACGAAGCATGATCCCCGCGGCTGCGTCGGCGAGATCACGGATGCGGCCGTCAAGATCATCGACTCGTCCGGCAGCGAGCGGCCTGGAGCCGTCCTCGACGACTCGGGGCGGATCCTCAACTATGATGACGCGGTTGGCGAGATCTGCCGCGTAGCCCCGGATACCGGGCTCTTCCAGGGCTACTTCGACAACCAGGATGCGAACTCGAACAAGTACCGCGACGGGGTCTATCACTCGGGCGACCTCGGGCACATCCTCGAGCGGGACGGCCGGCGCTTTCTCTTCTTCGACGGTCGCACCGAGGACTGGATCCGCAAGGATGGGGAGAACTTCTCGGCCGCCCAGGTGGCTCGAATCCTCCACGAGCATCCCGACGTCGCACTGGCCGCGGCCTACGGCGTGCCCTGCGCCGTGTCCGACGAGCTCGTGATGGGTGCAATCAAGCTCCATCCGAACGCCCGGTTCGATCCGCAGGAGTTCTTCGATTTCTGCAGCGATCAGATCGCGAACGGCGGGATGGATCCAAAATGGTTTCCCGACTATCTGCGGATCGTCGATGAGTTTCCCTACACGGAGACCCAGAAGATCCTCGTTCGCGAGCTTCGCCGGGACCACTTCCACCGGGACAAGCTCCCGCAGGAGTCGATCTACTGGCGTACCCGGGGGAGTGAGTCCTATCGGGAGTTTGGGCCGGAGGACTTCGCGACGACTCTCGAGGCCTTTCGCAAGCGCGAACGAGAGCACCTGCTCTGATCGATCGGGAGCCCCATCCGGGGCCCTTCGCACTCCTACCCGAACATTCGCCTCGACCGGAATGAACCGAGCCCCGCGGGCACGAACGCGTAACTCGGCCCTGCGGGGCCCGCTCGGAATATCCCTTCGATTTCAACCCTTCGAGTCGTTCGGCCGAAACAGGAGAGCGGCACGATGATGACTCCTCCGGTGTCTGTTGCCGTGCGCTGCGGATGTGGCTGAACCGTGGCGTGGATCACTCTTCGCCCGATCCGGAACGACGTAGAGGAAGTCCTCGTCGTGAGCGACGAGAGGCCAGCTGGCTCGTGAACGGCCAATGCCTGCGGCCCGGCCGGCGCGGGGTTTCGTGGATTGCGGGAGACAGGGATGAGCGCGATGGAGATCGATCGATTGGTGACAGACCTCGAGGCCCTCAAGCCGAAGAGTGGGGACATGATGGAGATGAGGGCTCGAATCGAATCCGCCGACGAGATGTTCGCGCAGGGGCTCGAGATGATGGAGGCGGGGGATCTCGCTGCGGCGCTCGTGTACTTCAAGGACGCCCATCAGACGAATCCCGACGGCGCGCGCATCCGATCCCATCTGGGAGTCTGCCTGGCAATCGAGGAGCGACGTTTCGATCGCGCGATCGATCTGTGCACCGCTGCGGCCAAGCGGGAGTTCTTCAACCCCGAGGTTTACGTCAATCTGGCGCGAGTCTATCTCGCCTTCGGTTTCCGCAACGAGGGACGCCGCTACCTGCTTCGCGCAAAGATGATCGACCCTACGAGTCATGCGGTCGAGCAAGCCTTGCGCGAGCTCGGGGCACGCGGCGAGCCGGTTCTTCGCTTTCTGCCTCGCGGTCACGTTCTCAACCGTTGGCTCGGTTCTGCCCGCCATGCAGTCCAGTGGCCCAGGGCGGCTGCCTGACCCCGCGGGATTGACTTCGTGGCATCAAAGAGAACCGCGACTCGGCATCAATGAGCGCCGAATGGGGAGCCAACCTACTCGCCGAATCAGTTTCGACGAGACGAGAACGCTTGACTTTCTGCACTCGAGTCCCTATCCGTATTCGCCCCAAGACGTGACTTCGAGGTAATTCCGTGGGCAGCGTGATCAAGAAACGGCGCAAGAAGATGCGCAAACACAAGCAGCGGAAGCTGCTCAAGCGCCAGCGACACAAGCGTAAGCGCTGAGCACGTCGTGCTCTTCCGGCCCCAGAGGCCGGAATCCAAATCCAGATCATCTCAACTCCGGACTCCTTGCCTCGGGTCGGACTCGACGGTGCACGCCGCTATTACGCGCCGATCGCCCGCTCAGGTGCTCCCTCCCTCACCATTTGCTCCGATTCCCGGCTTTCGCGGCCGGAGCCATCCTCTCTCGACACCCACCTCCCTGGACGCCTCGTTCCCCTTGCTGGAGCGGATTGGATCGCGCGGCGCGATCACGAGCCGCCGCTCACGCCAGAGCCAACCCAGGCGCTCGATCGATCAGTCTGCAGTCGCTGCATGAGACAGGCAGAGTTCAGCA
>CBDUYG010000162.1:0-7079 GCA_965371385.1 uncultured Myxococcales bacterium
AGCACCTTCAACCAAAGCACCTTCAATCAAGGAGAAACTCAAATGCCCGTAAACCCCGATGCAGTCGGCGAGAAGGGAACCCCCACCCGCCGCACCTGGGACTCCGATTACGCCCTCCTCTACGCCCTTGGCGTGGGGGCCGGCGTGGACGAGCTGGCCTTCACGACCGAGAACACGAAGGATACGCCCCAGCGGGTGCTGCCCACGATGGCGGTCATGATCGGTATGGGGGGCCTGCCCTTCGACAAGATCGGAACCTTCAACCCGGCGATGATGTTGCACGGCGCCCAGAAGATCGAGCTCTTCGGCGAGATCCCGGTCGAAGGCGAGCTCGAGGCCACGGGTGAGATCGCCGCGATCTGGGACAAGGGCAAGGGCGCCTCGGTGGATCTCGTCTCCAATGCGATCGATGTGGCGACCGGCAAGCCGATCATGAAGGTCACGATGACGGCCTTCCTGCGCGGCGAGGGGGACTACGGCGGCGAGCGCGGGCCTTCGCCCACCTGGGAGCAGCCCGATCGCAAGCCGGATCACGAGCTTCGCTACGAGACGCGCATCGATCAGCCGCTCCTCTACCGCCTCTCGGGCGATCGCAACCCGCTCCACTCGGATCCCTCGTTCGCGAAGATGGGCGGCTTCGATCGCCCGATCCTCCACGGCCTCTGCACCTACGGCTTCACCGGCCGCGCGCTGCTGCACTCGGTCTGCGGCTCCGACCCGGCGCGATTCAAGTCGATGGAGGGACGCTTCTCGAAGCCCGTGATGCCCGGTGACGACCTCAACGTCGCGATGTGGGTCGACGGAAACGAGTGCCTCTTCCAGACGAAGAACCAGGACGGCGACGTCGTCCTCGACAAGGGCGTCCTCGTCTTCGAGTAGGCTCGTCGGCACCACCTCGCTTCACCCGGCTCGGCGTATCGGCTCGTCGGATTGTCGACGCAGACACGCCGAGCCGGGTGGATCCGCGCTCAACGACCCGCTGAACCCCAGAGGACACGATCATGGCGACGAGCCCCCCCGACGTACTCATCAAGGCCTTCGACACCTGGCAGAGCACCCAGCGCAAGGCCGTGGAGATGATCTGCGCGGCCGACCAACCGGGCAGCGCTCCCGACTGGGCCGAGGGCTTCCGCCTGGTGACCCGCATGGCGAGCCTGGCTCTCGATCACGTCGTCGAGAAGGGCGACCCCGCCTTCCCGGTGCTCTTCCAGTCCCAAACCCCATGGTCGAAGCTGATCGGCGACAACCCCGATACCAACTACTACTTCTGCACCATCGATTCCCGCTACGACTACCGCGTCTGGGGCAACAAGGGAACCTCGCCCTACGTGGGGCTGACGTTCGGCACCGACATTTTCCGCGGCACCGCGCCCAAGGGCCGCACCGGAACCCTCGCCCAGGCGTATCTCGATCAATTCGAGTGCGATGACGAGGGCAACTTCGAGCTGATCCTGAGCGCCAGCGAGAAGCCGGGCAATTGGGTCAAGCTGGAGCCCAACACCGCGCACGTCGCCTTCCGCGAGACCTTCCCCGACCGCAGCAAGGCGCGCCCCGCCGAGCTTCACCTCGAGCGCATCAGCGACGAAAAGCCCCCGGAGCTCACGCCCGAGGTCCTCGCGGAGCGGCTCGAAGGGGCGTCCACGCACCTGCTCTGGATCATGACGGCCGTGACCGCGGTCTGGAAGATGTCCGAGCCGAACGTGAACGTGATCGTGGGCGCCCACGGCCGCAAGGCGGTCAAGGACCAGAAGGGCGGCGTCAGCACCCACTCGGATACCGACATGTACTACCAGAGCGGGCGCTGGAAGCTCGAGCCGGGCCAGGCGTGGGTGGTGAAGATCCTCCCGCCCCCGAACGATTACGCGTACTGGGGCTTGGTGATCACGAACCCCTGGCTCGAGTCCCACGACTACTTCCGCACCACGACCCACCTCACCAACGAGACCGGCGTCAAGAATGCCGATGGATCGATGACGATCGTCATCGCCCAGGAAGACCCGGGCGTGCCGAACTGGATCGATTGCGGAAGCCGTCTAGAAGGCTATGCGATCCTGCGCTGGATCCTGGCGGGAGAGGACGTGCCGAATCCCGAGTGCAGAGTCGTGTCGCTGAAGGACGTGAAGGCGGAGGTGGGGAGCGGGTAATGTGGGAGGTGTCATTGGTTGACGAAGAATTCCCAATTTGGAAATAGACAGGGTTCAAACGACACCAGTGTCGCACGCACCATCCGATCTCCCCTGATCCGGATCACTCGACGAGGAAGACCATGAGCAAACGATTCAACCAGTCCCCATGGGTCGCCTCGATCAACGCACTGGGCAGGGGCCTCGGTGACGACGGCCGCAGCATCATCTCCCTCGACCCGGGCACCATCATGGCCGCGGCGCGGCAGAACACGGGCCTCGACGACTTCGGTGCGGACGACTGGTTCGTCGAGCCGCTTCATTCACTCTGCAAGGCGCTCGAAGAGGAGGCCGAGCTCACGATCCTGGGCCGCCTGATGGCGCGCCACGAGATCCAGCTCCTGCTGCAGAACCGCCTGATGATCGAGGACACCCTCGCGAAGCACCCCGAGATCCTCGACGAGGAGATCCAGAGCCCCATCTTCGTTTGCGGGCTGGGCCGCTCCGGAACGACGGTCCTTCACGAGCTGCTCTCGCAGGACCCCGCCCATCGGGTGCCGCTCCTCTGGGAGATGCGGCACTCCGTCCCCCCGCCCGAAACGGCCGGCTATGCCGACGACCCGCGTATCGAGCTGGCCGACAAAGAGATCGACCTCCTACCCCAGATCGATCCCGACTTCGCCACGATGCACGTGAACGGCGGCGACAAGCCCAACGAATGCATCTTCATCTTCGGCCTCCAGTTCCTGGGAGACTTCTTCCTGGGCCAGTACAACGTTCCCAGCTACGCAATGGAGACGATGCAGCGGGATCTGACTCCGGTCTACGCCTACCACAAGAAGGTCCTTCAGCTGCTCCAGTGGAAGCACAAGGCGACCCGCTGGGTGCTCAAGACACCCGCGCACATCGGCCGCCTCGGCTTCCTCTTCAACGTCTACCCCGACGCGCGCATCGTCGTCACCCACCGCGATCCGCTGCGGGTGATGAGCTCGATGTCGAACCTCACGACCCACCTCAAGGCGATGCGGAGCGAGGCGACTACGGGCGAGAACGATCCGATGTTCGCCTCCATCGGCCAGAGCATGCTGCTGGGCCGCTACATGGAGCTGCGCGACGAGTTGCCGGAAAAGGCGGATCAGATCTTCGACCTGCGATACCAGGACCTGATGCAGGACCCCTTCGCGGCGGTCAGCGCCATCTACAGCCAGTGGAATCTTCCCTTCAGTGACGAGGCAAAGCAGCGGATCCAGGCCTACATCGACGACAACCCTCAGGGCAAGCACGGCAAGCATCAATATGTCTTCGATGTGCTGGGGCTCGATCTCGCCGAGGAGCGGGCCAAGTTCGCAGCCTATCAGGAGCGCTTCGACGTTCCCTCCGAGGTTTGAAATCAGCTCGACCGGCGGGCCGGGTGATGCCTGCACTCTCGAGCGCCCGCTCTTTCATCGATGAGGAACCAGTATGAAGCTCTTGATTGCCAATCGCGCAGAGGTCGCCGTTCGTGTGATTCGGGCCGCGCGAGAGCTGGGGGTCGCGACCGTCGCGGTCGTATCCGAGGACGATCGGGATAGTCCCCACCCTTCCCTCGCGGACGAGACGCACGCGCTTCCGGGCATGGGGCCTCCCGCCTATCTCGACATCGAGAGCATCCTGAAGGCCGCTCGCGAGCGCGGGTGCAGCGCGATTCACCCGGGCTACGGCTTCCTCAGCGAGTCCGCCGAGTTCGCCCGGCGCTGCGAGGCCGCGGGCCTGACCTTCGTCGGGCCGAGCCCCGAGACCCTGGAGCAGCTGGGCGACAAGGCGTCCGCACGCGGCCTCGCCCGGGAGCAGGGGATCCGCGTGCTGGCCGGCGCCGACTCGCTCGCGGAGGCGAAGTCGCTGCTCGAATCCCTGGGCCCGGACGATTCCATCTTCGTCAAGGCGGTCGCCGGCGGCGGCGGACGTGGACTGCGCCGGGTCACCAACGTGGACGAGCTCGCAGACGCATGGGATCGCTGCGCATCGGAGGCGCGCGCGGCCTTCGGGAGCGAGGGTGTCTACGCCGAGCGCTGCCTCACCGGGGCTCGCCACATCGAGGTCCAGGTGATCGGTGATGGCACTGGAGCCGTTGTTCACCTGGGAGAGCGCGAGTGCAGCCTGCAGCGGAGTCATCAGAAAATCGTGGAGCTGGCACCGAGTCCCTGGATCTCGCCAGAGGTCCGGGGTGATCTCTTCGCCGCCTCGTTGCGTCTGGCCCGGGCACTCGATTATCGCGGGCTCGGCACGTTCGAGTTCCTCGTTCGCGGCGGCCCCGATCGCAGAGGAGGCGGTGGGGGTAGAGGTAGAGATGGAGACCGGGATCGGGAAGCAGACCCGGAGTGGGCCTTCCTCGAGGCCAATCCCCGACTCCAGGTCGAGCACACCGTGACGGAGGAGGTCACGGGCTTCGATCTGGTCGAGGCTCAGCTACGAATCGCGCAGGGCGAGACCCTGGCCGATCTCGGGCTGGGCGATGGCGAGGAATCGGCGACACGCGGCCACGCAATTCAAGTCCGAATCAACATGGAGAGACTCGAGCCGGACGGATCCGTGCGCCCCACCGGAGGCACGCTCTCTTGCTACGAGACGCCCTCCGGGCCCGGCGTTCGCATCGACGGATTCGCCCGCTCGGGCTACGCCACCAATCCTCGCTTCGATTCGCTGCTGCTCAAGCTCGTCGTCCACTCCTCCGCACCCGACTTCGGCGCCCTGCTCCGGCGTGCCCGCCGGGCGCTCGAGGAGCTGCGAATCGAGGGGGTCGAAACGAACCGCAACTTTCAGCGCGCCCTGCTCGCGCATCCCGACATCGAGACCGGCGCCTTCACGACGACCTTCGTCGAGGATCATCTCTCGCAGCTGCTCAGCGAATCTTCGCGGCTCTCGAGCGAAGAACAGCACGCAGCCAACGGCACGGGCAACGCGAACGACACGGCCGACGCGAGCCCCTCCCCCCGAAGCCACGCGGGCGCGCGACTCGAAGGCAACGACCCCCTGGCTCTCTTCGACCATGCCCGGAGTCCCGGCGCCGGGCCGAGCGGCCCCAGCCCGAATCCACTCGCCCCCTCCTCCGCCCAGGCCCCCCCTGGAACCGCTGCCCTCTTCGCCCCGATCCAGGGCACGATCGTAAGCGTCGAGGTCGTACCCGGCGCCCTGGTTCACGCCGGCCAGCCACTCCTCGTCATGGAAGCGATGAAGATGGAGCACGTGATCGCGGCTCCCCAGAGCGGCCGAGTGCGTTCGATCGCGGTCGCCGCGCACGACACGGTATACGAGGGCCACGCGCTGCTCTTCATCGAGCCCGGAGAAGTCGAAGGCGACCTCGGCGTGAGCGACGAGGAGATCGACCTCGATCACATCCGGCCCGACCTTGCCGAGGTGATCGAGCGCCACGCCTTCGGACACGACGCGGCGCGCCCCGAGGCCGTGGCGCGGCGCCGCAAGACGGGGCAGCGCACCTGCCGGGAGAACGTCGAAGACCTCTGCGACCCGGACACCTTCATCGAGTACGGCCCTCTCACGATCGCCGCCCAGCGCCGTCGGCGCGGGGTCGAGGATCTGATCCGTGCAACGCCCGCGGACGGCATGATCGCGGGGATAGGCAGCGTAAACGGCGAGACCTTCGGTGACGAGAAGAGCCGCTGCGCGATCCTCTCCTACGACTACACCGTGCTGGCCGGAACCCAGGGCGCCCAGAACCACCGCAAGAAGGATCGGCTCTTCGAGCTCGCCGAGCAGTGGCGCCTCCCTCTCGTCTTCTTCACCGAAGGCGGGGGCGGGCGTCCGGGCGATACCGACGGCCTCGGGGTCGCGGGCCTCGACTGCCGGGCGTTCCAATTCTTCGGCCGCCTCTCGGGCCTCGTTCCCCTCGTCGGAATCAACTCCGGCCGCTGCTTCGCCGGCAACGCGGCCCTGCTGGGCTGCTGCGACGTGGTGATCGCAACGCAGAACTCGAACATCGGGATGGGGGGTCCGGCAATGATCGAAGGCGGGGGGCTCGGCGTGTTCCGCCCGGAGGAGGTCGGGCCGATGCACGTCCAGGTACCCAACGGCGTGGTCGACATTGCAGTCGAGGACGAAGCCGAAGCGGTCGAGGTCGCGCGCCGGTACCTCTCCTACTTCCAGGGCGCGGTCTCGCAGCACTCGTGCGAGGACCAGCGCCGGCTTCGAGCCGCAATCCCCGAAAACCGCCTGCGCATCTACGAAGTCCGGGACGTGATCGAGCTGCTGGCCGATACCGGCTCCGTGCTCGAGCTGCGCCGGGCCTTCGGCCCCGGCATGGTGACCGCCCTGGCGAGGATCGAGGGAAGGCCGATCGGCATCCTGGCCAACAATCCGACCCACCTCGCGGGCGCGATCGACAGCAACGGCGCGGACAAGGCCGCGCGCTTTCTCCAGCTCTGCGATGCCTTCGATCTCCCGGTGCTCTCCCTCTGCGACACACCGGGAATCATGGTCGGCCCCGAGGCCGAGCAGACGGCGCTGGTGCGCCACGCCGCCCGCCTCTTCGTGACGGGCGCGTCGCTCTCCGTCCCCTTCTTCACCGTCGTGCTCCGCAAGGGCTACGGCCTCGGCGCCCAGGCGATGGCAGCGGGCAGCTTCAAGGCTCCCTTCTTCACCGTCGCCTGGCCGACGGGCGAGTTCGGGGGCATGGGGCTCGAAGGGGCGGTGAAGCTCGGCTTCCGCAAGGAGCTCGCCGCGGAAGAGGATCCCGAGCGACGCCGGGCCCTCTTCGATGAGATGGTCGCGCGCATGTATCGCCACGGGAAGGCGATCAACATGGCGTCGCACTTCGAGATCGACGGCGTGATCGACCCCGCCGACACCCGCCACTGGATCTCCCGCGGCTTGCGCTCCATCCCGCCTCCCCCTCGGCGAGAAGGCAAGAAGCGGCCCTGCATCGATACCTGGTAGGGCGCGGGGCAGGCGCGGGGTAGGCGC
>CBDUYG010000163.1:0-7034 GCA_965371385.1 uncultured Myxococcales bacterium
TCTTCGCCATCGGACTCGCCTGCGTGGCCTTGATGGCTCGCGCGATCGGAGCCCGCGCTCCGCGCCAGGCCCAGCTCGCCTTCAGCGCTTCGATCCAGGTCGCCGTCGCGTTCAGTCTCCTGCTCAGCGTTGTGATCGCCCTGATTTCGCGCCCGGCCCTGGAGCTGCTCGGAGCCGAGCCCGCAGTCGTCGAGGCGGCCATTCCCTACCTCAACTACGTGCTCGCCTCGTCGACGTTGCTCGCCGCATCCCTCGTGATCGAGAGCGCCCTGCGTGCGAACAAGAACATGCGCGCGCCGATGTGGATCGCGGGGATCGTGATGGCGGCCAAGCTGGGGCTCAACTGGCTGCTGATCTTCGGCAACTGGGGGCTTCCACGCTTGGAGCTCGTCGGCGCCGGACTCGCGACTGCGCTTTCCCAGGCCCTGGGCCTCGTCCTTCTCGTAGCGGCAATCATCAAGGAGCGGGACGACTCCCCGCTGGCGCTCGCCTGGCGGGATATATACCGCGTCAACACGCGCAGCGCGGAGGTGATCCGGATCGCGGTCCCGGGTATCGCGGAGCGTCTGGTGATGAACGTCGCGATGATCAGCTACATCTGGGTACTGAGTCGCCACTACGGGACGATCGCAGTGGCGGCCTACACCGTCGGGATTCCCCTCCTCGCGTTCTCGTGGATTCCGGGCACTGCCTATGCCCAGGCCGCCGCGACGATGATCGGGCAGACCCTCGGTGCGAAGGACCCCGACCAGGCGACGCGCATCGGCTGGCACGCAGCGCGCCTCGCGATCCTGACGGCGATCGTCCTCGGATTCGCCTTCGGCTACTGGCGCTATCCCCTGGCCGGAATGCTCACCAACGACGCCGACGTCATCGCGGCCCTCGGCCCCTTCATGCTCGTGCTCGCTCTCGCCCAGCCGCTGCTCCAGCTCCAGTTTGCGCTCGGAGGGGCGCACCGGGGCGCGGGCGATACTCTCAGCCCGCTGATCGCCGCGATGATCGGAAACTGGGTCTTCCGCCTGCCCCTGGCCTTCGGTCTCGGCGTGGTCTTCCACGCCGACATCATCTGGATCTGGTGCGCGTTGATATTCGATCACCTGGCGCGCAGCATCTATCTCGTCATCAGCTTCCGGCGCGGAAAATGGAAGGAGAAGCTCGACTGAAGAAGCTGAGGCAAAAGTGCGGGAGGGGGAAGCCCCTTCAATCCTTGCGAGCGTCCGGAAACTCGAAGCGGAACTCGCCCGCCTCGGCATCGACCCGGACTCGCCCGCCCTTCTCGAGGGCGCCGAAGAGCACCTCGTCCGCCATCGAATCGACGATGTCGCGTTGGATCACGCGAGAGAGCGGGCGCGCACCGAAATCCGGCTCGTAGCCCCGAGCGGCAAGTAGCTTGCGCGCAGCCGGGGTGAACTCGATCGTGATCTTGCGCTCCGCGAGCTGCCCCTCGAGCTCGGCGATGAACTTACCCACCACCTGATCCATGACTGCGGGATCGAGGGGCTCGAAGACGACGATCTCATCGAGGCGATTGCGGAACTCCGGACTGAAGAGCTTCTCGAGGGCCTTGCTCACACTCCCCGCCTTGCCGCCCCCGAAGCCGATCGCCTGGGTTGCCGCCTCTCGCGCCCCGGCGTTCGACGTCATGATCAGGGTGATGTGACGGAAGTCGGCTTCGCGCCCTTGATTATCGGTGAGCGTGGCGTGGTCCATCACCTGGAGCAGGATGTCGAAGACGTCGGAGTGGGCCTTCTCGATCTCATCGAGGAGCAGTACGGCGTAGGGGCTCTTGCGAACCTGCTCGATCAAGATGCCGCCCTGGTCGTAGCCGACATAGCCCGGCGGGGCACCGATCAGGCGGGCGACCGAGTGCTTCTCCATGTACTCGCTCATGTCGTAGCGCAGGAAGGGGACGCCGAGGGTCCTGGCCAGCTGCTTGCTGAGCTCGGTCTTGCCGACGCCGGTGGGACCGGTGAAGAGGAAGGAGCCGATCGGCCGGTCCGCTCCGCCCAGCCCAGCCCGGGATCGCTTCACTGCACGCACCACCGACTCGACCGCGGAGTCCTGGCCGAAGACGACCGACTTGAGATCGGTCTCGAGCTTCTCGAGACGCACTCGCTCGGCACCCTGGGTGCGCTCGAGCGGTATCCGCGCCATGCGCGACACCACACCCTCGATGTCTCTTACCCCGACCGTGCTGCGAGGCTTCTTCGAGGGACGCAGGCGCACGGCGGCGCCGGCCTCGTCCATCACGTCGATCGCCTTGTCGGGCAGGAAGCGATCCCCGATGTGGCGCACCGAAAGATCCACGCAGGCCTTGAGCGCACCCGAGGTGAAGCGGACCCCGTGATGATCTTCGTAGGCGGGAGCGAGCCCCTTGAGGATACGTAGGCAATCGGAGGGCGAAGGCTCCTCGACGTCCACCTTCTGGAATCGCCGGGAGAGCGCGCGATCGCGTTCGAAGTGGCGGTACTCCTGATACGTGGTCGAGCCCATGCAGCGCAGGGAGCCACCGGCGAGGGTGGGCTTGAGCAGGTTCGAGGCGTCGACGGTCGTCCCCTGGGCCGAGCCGGCCCCCAGGATGGTGTGGATCTCATCGATGAAGAGGATCGGGGTCTCGCGCTCATCGAGCGCCGCGAGCAGCGCCTTGAAGCGGGCCTCGAAGTCGCCGCGGTAACGCGTGCCGGCCAGAAGCGCGCCGAGATCGAGTGAGAAGATCTCGGCCTTCTGCAGATCATGCGGCACCCGGCCCTCGTGGATGCGCAGGGCCATCCCCTCGGCCAGCGCCGTCTTTCCCGTTCCGGTCTCCCCCACGAAGATGGGGTTGTTCTTGCGTCGGCGAGCCAGGATGTGGATCGTGCGGTCGAGCTCGGGACCGCGCCCGATCAGCGGATCGAGCTTGCCCTCGGCGGCGCTCTCCGTGAGGTTCGTCGTGAACGCGGCGAGGGGATCAGCCGGCATCTCCTCGCCGTCCTCGCCCATGACCCCCGGGCGCCCTGGATCGCCTCCAGGGTCTGCACCGCCCCCTTCGTGCGCCTTGCTGATGCCGTGGGAGATGTACTGCAACAGGTCGATGCGGGTGACCTGCTGTGAGCGCAGCAGCGCAACGCTGTGGGAATCCGGCTCCTGGAAGAGCGCCACGAGCACGTCGCCGACGTCCACCTCGTCCTTCTCGGCGCTCTCCATGTGGCCGAGAGCGCTCTGGAGAACGCGGTGAAAGGCCAGGGTCTGCTGGGCCTCGATCGGGTCGTCGCCCGGAACTCGCTCCAGATCCTCATCGAAGAACCGCTCGAGGGCGGTCTTGAGGGCCTCGATACGCGCTCCGGAGTGGCGCAGGATCTCGGCGCCCTCGTCGTCGTGGAGCAGCGCGAAGAGCAGGTGCTCGGTGGTGACGTAGGCGTGGCGCCGGTAGGCTGCCTCGTGGAAGGCGGCCTGTAGGGTCATCTGAAGCTCGCGGCTCAAATTCGTCATTCTTTCTCGGTTCCCGATCTCAGGGGGTGTCCCCGCTCTTCCGCCAACGAATGCACGGCCGCAACCTTCGTTTCGGCGACCTCCAGCACGTAGACCCCGGCCACCCCCATTCCGGCTCGATGAACCTGGAGCATGATCTGGGTCGCCGCTGCGGGACTCTTGCCAAAAACGTTGGTAAGCACCCCGACCACGAAGTCCATGGGCGTGTAGTCGTCGTTGTAGAGGAGCACCTTGTAGCGCTCCGGCCGCTTGGTTTTTTCCCGGGTCCGAGTTGCAACGCCTTCATCACGCTGATCCTGAGGAACCTTCGGGCCGTCACCGCCGGATCCACCAGCGGCCGCTCGGCAATCCTCACTCTGGATACCCCGGGGTAACTCGTGCAGGCTCTCGTGGCCGGGAACGCGCGCCATCCGGGGAGCATAGCGGGAATGAGCGGGGCTGCGCCCGGAAGAATGGTGCCGGAGACCGCGCCGGCCACCCGAGATCCGGACGATCGCCCAAGCCGGGTTAGACTGGAGCGCGATGTCCGAGATCCAGGTCAAGGAGGGAGTGAGCGAGATTCCCAGGGAGCAGTGGAACGCGCTCGTCGGAGAGAGCTCTCCCTTTCTCGAGTGGGAGTGGCTCGCATCTCTCGAAGAGGCCGGATGCGTGGGCGGTCGCACGGGCTGGATCCCGCGGCCCGCCGTCGCCTACCGCGATGGTCGGCTGATCGCCGCCTGTCCCATCTACATCAAGCTGAACAGCGAAGGTGAGTTCGTCTACGACTGGTCGTGGGCGGGCGCGGCCGAGCGAGCCGGCATCGCGTACTACCCGAAGGTCCTGGTCGGCGTTCCCTTCACGCCCGTTTCCGGCTCGCGTGTGCTCGTGGCGAGCGATGAGGACGCCGACCTCTGGCGCCGGCGCTTCGCTTTCTTCCTGCGCGAGCTCTGCGGGCCAAACGATCTCTCCGGTGTACACGTGAACTTCTGCCGCGAGCACGAGCTGGAACGCTTCGAGAAGGCGGGCTTCCTGACGCGCATCGGATTTCAATATCACTGGCTGAACGAGGGCTACGAGAGCTTCGAAGAGTACCTCCAACGCTTTCGCAGCAAGCGGCGCAACCAGATCCGACGCGAGCGCCGCGAGCTCGAAGAGCACGGCATTCGAATGGAGTGTGTCGCGGGTGATCAAATCGACGAGGCGACGATCGATCACGTCTATCGCTTCTACGTCTCTACGATCAATCACCACCACTACGGAAGTCAGTACCTGAACCGCGACTTCTTCCAGCTCATGTACGAGCGTTATCGCAGCCGGCTCGTATTCAGCCTTGCGAAGCAGGGCGATGAAACGATCGCGGGCACGTTCAACGTGGTGAAGGGCGACGCGCTCTACGGGCGCTACTGGGGCGCCGATCGCGCCGTTCGCCACCTGCACTTCAACGCCTGCTACTACTCACCGGTCGAGTACTGCATCGAACACGGCCTCAGCCGATTCGAGCCGGGCGCCGGGGGCGAGTACAAGCAGCTGAGAGGCTTCGACGCCCAGCCCACCTTCAGCGCCCACTATCTCGAGGATCCGCGCCTGCGCCAGGCCATCGACGACTTCCTCGTGCGGGAGCGTCGGGATGCGGACCACACGATCGAGTGGATCCGGGAGCGCAGCGCGCTCAAGAAGCGACCCGACACTTCGCCGGAGTGATCCGGCGGCCGACAGATCCGGCAGGTCGATGGATCACTCCCAGCCCTCGGCGACGTGCTCAGAACTGCCCGGTCTGGTCCATGTGTTGAAGCAACACCATCGCCTCGGCGGCGTTGAGGGTCGGCTTCTGGACCAGCTCCGCAATCTTGGCTGCCTTCACCTCGTCCTCGGGGCTCTTCGCCCCGCCCTGCCCCCGGCGACGGGCATTGCGGTTCTGCTCCCACCGGCGATCGCCACCCATCCGGATCGCAACCAGCTCGATCTCGCGATCGATCCACCCCGCCTGATTGATCGGGCCGCTCGCGGCTTCGACGTTCGCAGCGACGATTCGCTCCTCGACGGTCGCGAAGGCTCCCGGGCTCTCGGCGATCACGCGCTCGTCCGGGATCACCGAACGCACGCGCTCGACTCCGCGGGCTCCCCCGACCAGAATCACCAGAATGGGCTCGGGCTCGCTACCGAAGATCTTCAGGCCCGAAACCCAGTCCGGTTTATCCGCCCTTGCGATCATCACTCCGGTCGTGAGCGTGACGAGGGCCGCAAGAGTGAACATTTTATGGCTTCCCATGAACTTCTTTTCGGCAAGTGAGGTCCAACTCCTGAGTGTTGCGCCCCATGCCGGAGCGACCGCCACGCTTGCACCTCGCTGTCGGATAGGCGCTCGAGGCGCCCTGCGTGCGGCGGCCGCCTCTCGCACGCCTGAGCGCAACCTCGACGTCGGCTCGGGGGCATGAGGAAGCCATGCAGCGGATTGTCAATGCGACGAACTTTGAATTGGAATTACAGGCTTTGCCCCATACCCATAATCGCTGAAAAGACATACACTTGAGCGGTTCGAGCAGCCGGCCTCACATGCTCCCCACTCGCTCGATGACTTTTCAGAACAACTGAAATCGTGGGAGAAACCAAATGACGATCCCCGTCCAGAGCGGACAAGTGTTTCCCGATCGGCCGATACCGGACGATCAACACCCCGCCCTCCTCTACCTGGCCCGCCTCGGCCAGGGTTCTCGCAGAACGATGACCGAGGCCCTGGAGAAGATCGCGCGAATCGTTTCCAACGAACGCTGCGACATGCGCAGTCTGAACTGGAGTGACCTGCGCATCGAGCACACATCGGCATTGCGAGAAGAACTCGCACGCGGGCTCGCGCCCGCCACGGCGAACAAACACCTGGCGGCTCTGCGAGGCGTTCTGAAGGAAGCATCCCACCTCGGCACGATGTCCCAGGAGGATCGCCGGCGGGCGACGGATCTTCCGTCCGTCCGCGGCACGTCGCCACGCAAGGCTCGCATCCTCAGCCCCGATGAGCTTCGCTCCCTGGTCTCCGCATGTGAGCGTGACGGGTCGCCGGCCGGCGCCCGGGACGCCGCCTTATTCTCCCTCCTCATCGACGCCGGGCTCCGGCGCGCCGAAGTGGCTGCCCTCGATCTCGCGGATTTCGATCGCAAGACCGGCTCGATCAACGTGCGCGGCAACGGCACCAGGGCTCCCTGGTCCTTCAACCTGAGCCGCTCGAGCGTGCTCGCGCTCGAGGATATGCTGGGGCGGCGGGGCGTAGCAGCGGGGCCGCTCTTCAACCCGGTGAACAAGGGCGGCCGCGTGGAGATCCGGCGGCTCTCCGAGCAGGCGATCTACGTGGCGTGCCACAAGAGGGCGGGCCAGGCGGGTCTTCCGCCGGTGAGCCCCGAGGATCTGCGTCGATCTCGATCAGCCACCCGCTCGAAATCAAGCATGGCCCGCGCCGGGTTGCCCTCCCATCAGCCGGCGGCGACGGGCTAGAGCCTGACCCAAGACTGTGATTCGCCCGCGTAAGAACGAATTGGCTTGGGTTTCGAGCTCCAGAATCGACCAATTTCGAAATCCCGGATCAGGCTCTCCGAATC
>CBDUYG010000164.1:0-7027 GCA_965371385.1 uncultured Myxococcales bacterium
AGGAGAGGGGGCCAGAATGCCGCGCCGGAGCCACGATCGAGTCTGATATGCTGTGCATGAGTCAACCCAGATCCACTCGGAAGGTCTCGGGGGAGCTTCATGTCCGACATCCTCGATCATCCACCATCGCGCCGCCGGTTCGGACTCGGGCGACAGCTCGCGGCCTGGGGAGTGCACGCCTTCACCGCGAGTGGCGCGGCGATCGGCGCGGTGGCGTTGATCGCCATCATGCAGGGCGAGTACCGGCTGGCGATCTTCCTGATGCTCCTCACCATGGTGATCGACTCGATCGATGGAACCTTCGCCCGGCTGGTCGGCGTCTCCCAGGTGCTGCCGCGAATCAACGGCCGCCGGCTCGACGACATCGTAGACTTCCTCAACTTCGTGATCGTGCCCTGCGTATTCATGGCGGCGACGGGTTCCGTCCCCCATGCGGCGTGGATCAGTCTCCCCGTACTGGCCAGCTGTTACGGCTTCACCCAGGAGGACGCCAAGACTGCGGACAACTTCTTCCTCGGCTGGCCTTCCTATTGGAACGTGCTCGCCATGTATCTCTGGCTGCTCGGCGTCTCGCCGCTCGGAGGCGCACTCTGGGTGCTGGTGCTCTCGATCGCGATCTTCGTTCCGCTCAAGTACATCTATCCCAGCAAGCTGGCCTCGCCGTCATTGCGATACGGAATGAGCTTCGGGGGACTCGCCTGGAGCATCGTGCTCGGAGCTGGAGCGCTCTCTCCCGACCTCGACTCGAAGCTCCACCTCATCGACATCTCCCTCGTCTATCTCGTCATCTACATGGGGCTCTCGATGCACCTCGGTCACTGGAGAGAGCAGCTGGGGTCGATCCTGCGAAGGCTCAACGAACCATCGTCTCCATCCGATCCATGATCCGCCCCACGGCGCCGAACCGGGGCTCGTCGCGCAGAAGCTCGAGCGCGGTCCCGGGTTGACGGCAAAGTAGCCCGAGGATCCAGACCACTCGATCCGGGACGCGACACGCCGCAATGCGCCTCGATGTGGCATTCTCCCGACATGACGAGCGAAGACAGAAGTCGGGGCGTACTACTCATCAACCTCGGCACACCCGACTCGCCGAGTCCGGGGGACGTTCGCCGCTATCTGCGCGAATTCCTCGGCGACCGCCGCGTCATCGACATCCCGAGCATTCCCCGCTGGCTGCTCTTGAATCTCGTCATCCTGCCCTTCCGTCCGCGACGAGCCGCCAGGGCCTACGCGAAGATCTGGACGGATGAAGGATCTCCCCTGTTGAGCATCAGTCGTAGGCTGCAACGGGGTGTCGCGGCCGAGTTCGACCCGGAGCGTTCATCGGGCGCGAAGTCCGAGGGGGTCGCGTGGAAGACGAGAGTCGAGCTGGCCATGCGCTACGGCTCGCCGAGCATCCGCGACTCCCTGCACGCCCTGCTCGAGGACCAGCCGGACGAGATCATCATCCTCCCGCTCTTTCCCCAATACGCGAGCGCATCGACCGGCAGCGCTCTGGCGGAAGTATTCGACGTGCTTTCCCGGCACCCCGTTCCGGCGACGATCCGAACCATCGGCTCGTTCTACGACCACCCGGCCTTCATCGACGCCCTGGTCGAGACCACTCGCCCGCTTCTCTCGCAGTTCGAACCGGACCACCTGCTGATGAGTTTTCACGGGCTACCCGAGTCGCAGATCCTGCAGGGAGACGCCGGTGGCGAGCATTGTCTGCGGACGGACGACTGTTGCGACAAAATCTGCGCCGCCAATCGCAACTGTTACAGCGCACACTGCTACGCGACAGCGCGCGCCCTGGCCGGGGCGCTGAAGCTCGAATCCGGCGAGTATTCCGTCTGCTTCCAGTCTCGCCTGGGTCGGGCGAGGTGGCTCGACCCGGATCTCGTGCGCCGCCTGCCTGAGCTCGCCGCCCAGGGCGTCGAGCGGCTCGCCGTCACATGCCCGGCCTTCGTGGCCGATTGCCTCGAGACCGTCGAGGAGGTCGGCATCCGCGCGCGCGAGCAGTGGCACGAGCTCGGGGGGAAGGAGCTACTCCTGCTCCCGTGCGTCAACGATCATCCGACCTGGATCCGAGGGGTCGTGGATCTCGTCAGCGGAGCTACTGAATGAGAGTCAGAGCGCTTTCACCGCAGCCGTAAAGGCGCGGACCCCTTCGACCGGCGTACTCGGCAGGCATCCGTGCCCGAGGTTCGCAATGTAGCCGCGGGCCGGCGCCGCCTCGACCGCCATCTCGCGGACCCGCGCCGCGATCTGCTGGGAATCGGCGCTCAGCGCACACGGATCCAGGTTTCCCTGCAACGCGACCCGATCCCCGAACCGCTTCGCCGCATCGCCCAGATCGACGCGCCAGTCCAGGGAGAGCACATCCGCCCCGGATTCCACGCTATCGCGCAGCAGATGCGCACCGTTGTTGATGTAGAGGATCAGCGAGGCCCGCTCGCGATTCACCCGATCCGCGATCTCCTTGTGAGTCGGCAGGATCCACTCTCGATACTCCGCGGGCGAGACGAGGCCCGCCCAGGTATCGAAGAGCTGCACCGCATCGGCTCCCGCCTCGATCTGAGCGTTGAGATAGCCGACCGAGCATTCCGTGAGCTTCGCCATCAACGCCCGCAGCAGGTCGGGATCCCGGTGCATCATGCGCTTGAGGGTCGCGAAGTCCTTCGAGCCGCCGCCTTCGATGAGATAGGCCGCGAGGGTAAAGGGAGCGCCGGCGAAGCCGAGCAGGGGAATGTCTCGCGACTCGAGCTCGCCCCTCAGGATACGCAGGATCTCGAAGACGAAGGGGACGCTCTCGCGTGAATCCGGAACCTCGAGCGCGTCGATCTGGCCGGCAGTTCGGATTGGATCGGCGATTACCGGACCGGGCGCAAAATCGAGTTCGACGCCCATCGGCGGGATGGGGGTAAAGATGTCCTGGAAGAGAATCACGGCCTCGCTACCCACGAGATCGATCGGCTGGAGCGAGACCTCCACCGCACGATCGACGTCCCGGCACATCTCGAGGAAGCTCACGCCCTCGCGCACCTTGCGATACTCGGGCAGGTAACGGCCAGCCTGGCGCATCAGCCAGACGGGAGGCCGATCGACGGGCTCTCCCCGGCACGTGCGCATGAAGCGTTGTCGCGGCGTGAGCGGCGTATCGGAATCGTTCAATCGGTGCTCTCCCTGGACTCCCTGCTCTGGCCGTGCCGGCTGCGCGGGCTGCACCGTCTCCACTCCGTCATCCATGACACACTGACGGCTCAGTATCCGCGCAGTCTCGCCCAGCGATCCCGATGAAAGGCGGCATCGCCGAAGCTCAGCTCGGCGGCCCGGGCGCGCTTCATGTAGAAGCCGATGTCGTATTCGTCCGTCATCCCGACGCCCGCGAAGAACTGGACGGCCTCGTCGGTGACGAGGACGTAGGCGTCGGAGCAGCGCGCCTTGGCAAGAGAGACGAGTTCGCGCGCCTTGGAGTCGCCGCCGTCGAGAGCACGGGCGGCCGCCATCACCACCGAGCGGGAGAGCTCGAGCTCGATATAGACCCGCGCGGCTCGATGCTTGAGCGCCTGGAAGCTCCCGATCACCTGACCGAACTGCTCGCGTTGCTTCAGGTGATCGAGGCTGAGCTCGAAGGCTCGGTTCATCCCGCCGAGCATTTCGGCACAGATCCCGACCGTCGCGCCGTCGATCACATCCTCCAGGACGGCACCCGCCTCCCCTTCCGCACCGATCAGAGCACTCTCGGGAACCTGCACTCCCGCGAGCTTCACGAGCGCGCAGCCCCGCTCGTCCAGTCGATGCTGGCGGGTCCTCTCGAGGCCCTCGGCATCACCCGGAACAAGAAAGAGGCTGATGCCCCCGACGTCGGCCCCCGACCCGGCCGTGCGCGCCGAAACGATCAGGGCATCGGCCACGCCACCGTCGAGCACTTGAATCTTCTCGCCGTCGAGTCGAAAGCCCCCGCCCTCGCGCACGGCGGTGGCGCCGACACGATGAACGTCGTAGCGGCTATCCGCCTCCTGGCTCGCGAGTGAGAGGAACGCAGTGCCGTCGCCGATCCGAGGCAGCCACTCGGCTTGCTGCTTCTCCGTGCCGGCGAGCATCAGGGTGCGGCCGGCGAGCAGGACGTTCGAGAGAAAGGGCTCGGGAGCCAGGTTGCGGCCGGCGGCCTCGAGCACCGTCACGAGGTCGGCCAGCCCCATGTCCGCGCCGCCGTGTGCTTCCGGGAAGATCATCCCCACCCAGCCGAGCTCGGCCATCTCCTTCCACAGCGAGGGCGAGAAGCCGGCTTCGTCGCCGCTGTCGCGCAGGGCGCGAAATCGCGAGACCTGGGACTTCTCGTTCATGAACTCGATCGCCGTCGAGGCGATCATCTCCTGGTCTTCCGTCAATACGAGTTTCATTGATCTCAATCCGGTAGGCCGAGCACGTGCTTGGCGATGATGTTGAGTTGAATCTCCGAGGTTCCGCCCTCGATACTGTTGCCGCGCGATCGCAACCACTGGCGCGTATAGTCGAGCTCCTCGGGCTCGAAGCCCGCACCCTCCCAGCCGAGACCCTGGGGGCCGGCGATGCGAACCATCAGCTCACTGCGGAACTGATTATTCTCCGTCCCGAAGATCTTGAATATCGAGCTCTCGGCACCCGGCTGATGACCGGCTCGGGCCGCGTCGCGGACACGCTGCACCGTCAGTCCGAACGCCCGGGCGTCCATCTCGGAGCGAACGATCTCGTCGCGCAGGATCGGATCATCGAGGCGACCGCTGCTCTCTCCGAGATGACGAGCGGCCAGCTCCACCAGCTCGCCGCGCGTCCCCCCGCTCGACGGTCGGCCGCCGCCGAAGATGTCTGCGATCATCGTCCGCTCGTGGCCCAGAAGGGCCTTCGCAACGGTCCAGCCCGAGTTGATCTCGTGGACGACGTTGCTCACGGGAACGCGCACGTCCTCAAAGTAGGTCTCGCAGAAAGGAGACTTGCCGCTGATCAGCTGGATCGGCCGAACGGATACGCCGGGCGACTCCATGTCGATCAGGATGAAGCTGATGCCCTCCTGCTTCTTGACGTCGGGATTGGTGCGCACCAGCGCGAAAATCCAGTCGGAGAGGTCGGCGTAGGACGTCCAGACCTTCTGGCCATTGATCACGTACCCGTCGCCCTCGCGCACACCGCGCGTCTGCACGTTGGCCAGGTCCGAGCCGGCTCCCGGCTCCGAGTAGCCCTGGCACCAGCGGATCTCGCCCCGACAGATACGCGTGAGATGCTCCTTCTTCTGCTCCTCGTTGCCGAATTGCAGAAGCACCGGACCAATCATCGTGAGGCCGAAGCCCGAGACCGCCGGCGGGAGCTTCAGCCGCGCCATCTCCTCGGCAAGCACCTTCGACTCGGCCTTCTCGAGGCCTCCGCCACCGTACTCGACCGGCCAGGTCGGCGCTGTCCAGCCCTTCTCGGCCATGACATGCAGCCAGCGCTCGTGGTCCGGGGTGGGAAATCTGCACTTGCGACCACCCCAGACATAGGAGTCGATATCGACGCTTGCTCCGCCCCGAAGCGACTCCGGCGCGTTCGCCGTCAGCCAGGTACGGGTGTCCTTTCGAAACGATTCGAGATCCGCCACGGATCAATCCTCCCTTTCGCTCAGCCGCGCAACTCCGCGGGCAGCTTGAATGTCATGTTCTCGTCGATGTCACCGAGGGAGCTCACCTTCACGTCCCCGTCGCCGAACTTCGACAAGTGTTCGATCACCTGATCGACCAGGAACTCGGGCGTGGAGGCTCCCGCGCTGACACCAGCACAATTGACGCCTTCGAGCCACTCGGGGTCGATCTCGTCGGCATTCTGGATCAGGTAGCTGGGGATGCCCCGCTTTGCCGAGACTTCGACGAGTCGGTTGCTGTTGGACGAGGCTGGGGCGCCGACGATGAGAACGAGGTCGGCCTTCTCCGCCAGGGCCTTCACGGCATCCTGTCGATTCTGGGTAGCATAGCAGATATCGTCGCGACGAGGCAGCCGGATCTCGGGAAAGCGCTCCCTGAGGGCCTCCGTCACGTCAGCCGTGTCATCGACAGAGAGCGTCGTCTGGGTCACGCAGCCGAGACGAGCGGGGTCTCGCACCACGAGCTTCTGAACGTCCTCGATCGTCTCGACGAGGTGCATGCGGTTCGGCGCCTGGCCCATCGTCCCCTCGACCTCGACGTGCCCCGCGTGGCCGATCATGATGATCTCGTAGCCCTCGTTGACCATGCGCTTGACCTCGACGTGCACCTTGGTGACGAGGGGGCAGGTGGCATCGATCGCCGCGAGCTTGTGATCCCGCGCTTCTTCGCGCACGGCCAGCGAAACACCGTGGGCACTGAAGATGACCGGCGCAGACTCCGGCACCTCGGCGGGCGAATCCACGAAGATCGCGCCCTTCTTCTTGAGCGCATCGACGACATAGCGGTTGTGGACGATCTGGTGGCGCACGTAGACCGGGGGGCCGTAGCGATCGAGAGCGCGCTCGACGATTTCGATGGCGCGGTCTACGCCGGCGCAGAAGCCGCGGGGGCTGGCGAGGATGATCTCCATGGCCGAGAAAATAGCAGGCCGGACGCGGTCGGGGCTCTCCGGATCCGAGTTGGGAAGACCGGGGGGTATGGGATAGGCTGCGCGACCGGATGCCCGATACCGACTCTTCCAGCCCGGAGTCCTCTTCCTCGTTCGATGAGCTGGGAGATCCCGAAGCCTCGCCCAATCTGCCTGCGACGACTCTGGCCGCCCATGCGGCGCCCCACGCGCTGGAAGAGCTGGATCTGCACACCCTGCGCCGAAGCACGACTCGGGAGATCCTTCGCCTCTCCTGGCCCGTGATGCTGGCCCAGGGGGCCGTCACCTTCGCTGGGATCATCGACCGCGCAATGGTGGGGCGGCTCGGTGACGGCGCCGGTGGGGCGGCAACGCCGCTCGCGGCGGTCGGTCTCGCGAGCCAGTTCTTCTTTCTCGTTCAGAGCTCTCTCTTCGCCATCGGACTCGCCTGCGTGGCCTTGATGGCTCGCGCGATCGGAGCCCG
>CBDUYG010000165.1:0-7022 GCA_965371385.1 uncultured Myxococcales bacterium
ACGTGGTCGTAGATGTCGTAGGCGACGGTGCGGTGCTCGAGCTCTTCGATCAGGTGCCAGGAGAAGAGGTCGCGCGCAGCCGGGTGAAGGTCGGGGTCGGCGCCGTCCTCGAAGCTCGCGCGGGCGCCCGCGGTCGTGAGTGCCTCGAAGCCCTCCGCGTAGGCGAGGTTCCAGCGCAGTGGCTTCGTCTCACTGAAGCGCCGATAGTCCGCATCCAGCTGGGCTTCGAGCTCTTCGAGCTGCCCGAACTCGATTCCGAAGGCCTTGAATGCGTTGTTGAAGAGGATGTGTTGCTTGTAGTGCTGCCCTTCCTGGCCGCTGAACTTCGCCAGGTCGGCCGCGAGGTCGGGATCGCTGATGACCTTGCGGGCCTCCTTCATGGTGCGAATGAGGTAGGGCTCGAGGTAGGGCAGCAGCAACGAGAGCCCGAGCATCTGATACGACTCCTCGGGCTTGCCCGCGATCACGATGGGGTCGAGGGATTCGGGGAATCCGAAGTCCATCTTTCGGATCGTGATGTCCTGCATGGCGGCCTCCCTTGGGCGAATCCGCAGGATACACTCTCGAGGATGTCGAATCACTCCCGAGCTCGATCCCGCTCCATCGTCTGGAAGCTGCTGCTCGGTGTGGGTGCCTTCGTCGTCCTCCTCCTGGTCATCGCCGGCGCCAGCATCTGGGCGATTCTCCATCCGTCCGCTGTGCCGCCACCGCCCGGCATCCAGGTCTACACGGCGCGCAGGATCATCACGATCGATGAATCGTCTCCTTCGGCCACCGCGGTAGCGGTAGAGGATGGAAGAATCGCGGCCGTGGGCGATCTGGAGACGGTGAAGGCTGCGCTGGGCGAGCGCGACTTCGAGCTCGATGAGCGCTTTGCCGACAAGGTGATCCTCCCCGGCTTCATCGATCCCCACATCCATCCCACCCTCGCGGGTACGATCCTGCCGACCCCCATCGTCTCGGCAATGGAGTGGAGCACGCCGCGCGGACGCAGCCGGGCGGTGCGAGGGCACGCGGCCTTCCTCGATCGGCTTCGCGAACTCGAAGGCGATCTCGAGGATCCGGACGAGTGGCTCCTCGTCTGGGGCTATCACGCGCCCTACCACGGAGAACTTTCACGAGCCGATCTCGACACGATCTCGGCGGATCGTCCCATCATGGTATGGCAACGATCCGTCCATGAGATGTACTTCAACACGGCGGGTCTCGAACGTTCCGGTCTCGACGCTGCTGAGTTGGACGCGCACTCCCACGCCGATTGGGTGACAGGCCACCTCTGGGAGACGGCCGTACTCACCCTGGGTCGACCGATGATGCGAATCCTCGCCTCGCCCTCCCGCTATCGGCGCGGACTCTCGATGATGAGCGAGGTACTGCACCGGGGCGGGCTCACGACGGTAGCCGAGCAGGGATTCCCCCAGGCCAGCGTGCTTGGCGAGCTCTTGATGCTCCACCTCGAAATGCGGGACGAAGACACACCCTATCGCTTCGTCCTGGTGCCGAACGCGATGTTCCTACTGGCACAGTCGGGGGATGCCGAGACAGCCGAACGTGAGGCCGCGAAGCTGCTGCGCCTTTCCTCGAGCCGAGTCGAGATCGTCAAGCACGTCAAGTACTACGCCGACGGAGCAATCTTCAGCCAACTGATGCAGCTCTCAGAGCCCTACCTGGACGGTCACCACGGCGCCTGGATGATGGAGCCCGAGCAGCAGGCGGCCGTGCTCCAGACGTTCTGGGAGAAGGGCTGGGACATCCACATCCACGTGAACGGCGACGAGGGGCTCGAGGTCGTCCTCGATCAGATCGAGGCGCAGCGTGCGCGCAGCCCGCAGCGTAGCCCGCGCATCGTGCTCGAACACTACGGCTATGCACGCGACGATCAACACGCCCGCCTGGCCGACCTCGGAGTCGCGGTCTCGAACAATGCCTACTACCTCCACGAGCTGGCACCGATCTATGCCGAGCATGGTCTCGGGCCGGAGCGTGCGTCCGACATTTCACCGCTTGGAGGGCTCGCGAGAGCCGGCGTTCCGATCTCGTTTCACTCCGACTTTCTGATGGCCCCCGCCGAGCCCATGCGTCTCGTCTGGGTGGCGGTGAATCGAATCGCGAGCGACGGGCAAACGTGGGGATCGAACCAGAAGCTCTCTCTCGATCTCGCGCTGCGCGCCGTGACCTGGGAGGCGGCATGGAGCCTCGGACTCGAAGCTGAGATCGGCTCGATCGAGGTGGGGAAGAGGGCGGACTTCACGATCCTGGAGCAGGACCCCTACGAGGTCGATCCCGTCGCCCTGAAGGATATTCCGATCTGGGGAACAGTGCTGGAGGGGCGGCTGCATCCGATCGATCGATCGTCCGGCGACGTCGACCGAGAGGGTTCAACAGAGCTCCGGGCTCACTGATCGCCGGCTCGGACGTGTCGTTGGGCGGCGGTATTCATGTGCTCGGTCACTCGATCCCGCACCGCGTGGGTCATGGGAACGCTCTTGCGGGCGGATCCCTCGGGCACGTCATCCGTGTACACCGAAGTATTCGAGAGCAGCTCCTCGGCCTCAGCCTCGCTGGTGCGAGAAGTCCACGAAAAAGCTCCGCCGAACGCGGTGTCGGATCCTTCGCTATAGAGGGTTGCCCCAATGTAGATCAGACAAAGGATGATCCCCCAGCTCACGATTCTCTTCATTGCGTGCCTCTCTTCGAGTAGGGCGCTCATCCGGATCTATCGGCTGATCGCCGGATCGAGGCAGGGTCAATCTTCACGTTCCGGCCAGGCCGTTCGCGTCCGCTGCGATCAGAACATTCCGATCCCAGGCGAATCGACGCGTCGCATGCTGGTCTCTGAAAGGTCGCCTTGGGATTCGTCGTTCCTCATGCGAAGTTGCACACGAATTCAATCCGATTGCCGATTTCTGTGGATCGGACTTTCAGTCCACACCTTGGTGGGCCGAAAACGAGGACGATATTCATGCACCGATGTTTGGAGAGTCAGATTGCCGCACCGCGACATTGCACCGATTGTGATTCTACTGGCCGTGATGATCTCGACCCCGATCGAGTCGATGGCCCTTACCATTGATGGCCCCACCTCCGAGTGGACGCCACTGGTCTACTCGGGTGTGCTTCCGGATCCGATCGACGATCATCAAACCGGCCAGGATGAAGCCGACATCGTCGGAGGAGACTTCGGCGGGACGATCTTCCCGGCGTTCTACGTCCAGTACGACGAAGGTTCACTGGCGAACGATACCTCGGACGACATGCTGGCCTTTCGTATGCGCTTGGGGAGGGAGAAGAACCCGAGCGGCTTCTCGCACGTGGCTCTCGTAGGGATCGACGGTGACGGCGACTTCTCGATGGATATGTACGTCGTCGTCAGCAACAGCGGGCAGGACGAGATCGCCCTCTACACCGTCGGAACAGGCTCCAATACGTCGCCGAGCACCACGGACACCTCCAAGGTCGGCGCCCCCTACGTGTACCCCGAGGTAGACGGCGTCAACTACGACTGGAGCCCCGTCACCACGACGAACTGCTCCGAATGTGGATCGGGAGATCTCGACCTGGACGGGGACGGAACCGACTACTTCCTGTCGTTCCTGGTGGCCTTCGACGACATCGCTGCTGTGATGGCCCTGGACGTCCTGGCGCCCCTTCTTCCGACCACCAACATCGGTTATGTGATAGGGACCTCGACGAATCCCAATGCCTACAATCAGGACCTGGGAGGGGTCGATGGCGATCCCGCCAACGGCGAAACCTGGGAAAGCTTGAATGCCAGCTCCGTTCCGATGGCCGTCAACCCGGTTCCAGAGCCCGGTACGGGGTTCCTGTTGGGCCTGGGGTTGATCGCTGTGTCGCTTGCGAGGCGAGCAAGGGCCGGCTGAACCGATCGCGCCCCCGCGCGAGGCCACACCCTCTCCTCAGGAGATCTGCGCCGCCGCTCCCGGAGCCGACTCCTCGGCGATCTCGAGCCTTCGCCCATTCGGATCGAAGATGGGGAACGTGGCCAACTGCTTTCGCTGGAGGAAGAGCTGAAGCGAGGTCCACAGTACTCCCAGCCCGTATTTCGTCGAACGTTGGAAGTTGATGGAGGAGGCTTCTTCGAAGTACGCTGCGGGACAGCTTACTTCACCGATCCGGAAGCCTGCGTGGATGATCTGCGCGAGCATCTGGTTGTCGAACACGAAGTCGTCGGAATTCTCGTTCAGGGCCAGGCTTTCGATCACCTCGCGTGAGAAGGCTCGATATCCGGTGTGGTACTCGGAGAGCTTCGCCCCGACCAGCAGGTTCTGGATTGCAGTCAGCCCGCGATTCGCAATGTACTTGTAGAGCGGCATTCCACCGGCCCGGGCGCTGCCGCCCAGGATTCGAGATCCCAGGACGGTGTCGAAGGGCCCATCGGTGATCATGCTGATCATCGCCGGAAGCAGCGTGGGTGTGTACTGATAATCCGGATGCAACATGACGATGACGTCGGCGCCGAGGCGCAGGGCCTCCGTGTAACAGGTCTTCTGGTTGCCGCCGTAGCCGCGGTTTTCCTCGTGCACGAGAGTGCGAAGTCCCAGGCGCTGGGCAACTTCGACCGTATCGTCCGGGCTCGCATCGTCGGTGACGATGACCTCGTCGACGAGGTCGAGGGGGATCTCTCGATACGTCTTCTCGATCGTCCTGGCCGCGTTGTATGCAGGCATGACGACGGCGATCTTCTTTCCGTGAAACACTGGCTGCAAAGTCTCCTGAGGCCGACTTCCCCTCCCCAGATCGGGGCAGAAAAGTATACACTCTGAGCGCCGATCCCCTTGCCCGGGTGGCGAAATGGTAAACGCGGACGACTTAAAATCGTCTGGCCGCTGGCCGTGCAGGTTCGAGTCCTGCCCCGGGCACCATCCGACTGGACCTTCTGGCTACGTCGGTGGAGTGCCACCCGAGCGGATGTGCAGATCGGAAATCGGGCCGGTACCAACCGGCCTCGGCGACCCGGTTCGCTGCGTTTTGCGGCGGTGTGAGGTTGCGGCTCAGCCGAGCTGGGCGTCGACGAGGCAGCGCACCTCATCGTGGGCCAGGAGCTCTTCGAGAGCGTCCCCGTCGAGCAGCGTCGTGCGAAGGTAGGCCATCTCGGGAACTTCGATCTCGATCCGATAGATTGCGCGCGGTCCGTCCAGAACCTGACGGATGCGGAGATTCTGGTCGTAGCCCCCCTCGAGAATCTGCGTTCGCAACGACTCGACGATGCGCATCTCCCGTCCGCCCATCATCGCATAGGGGTCCGTGTGTACGGCGCCTTCCAGGCCGCGTCGCTGTCGCCCGAGGAGTTTGAAGCTTCCAGGAGGTCTCATGATGGTCTCATTAGGATACCTGTATTGATCGGCGCGCTTCAAGCGATTCCTCGGAACGATGCGCTTGTTTTCAGATACGCATCGAATTACCGCGCGCTCCCCCCCCGGAGGCCCATGGAGACGAGCGTCCCGGGGGATTGCAATCGAGCCAGGTCTGAGGCGGTGGCGTTCTCCTGGTTGAAGCCGAGCGGAATCATCGAGTTCGGCTCGAAAGCATCGGTGAGGGGGCGGCCCCCAGGCTCCTGGCGTGAAGACTCTCAAGAGAAACGCGGGAGGCGACGAAGAAAGACGCTGAAACGCGGGCTTGATGGCTCGGAATCCGCGCGCTCCGGCACGGGTTTGATGAGGAAATTGCGCGTGAGTGGCTTTGGGGAAGAGCTCCAACTGGACGAGGAAACGCGTGGGCAGCTTGGGCTGAACCCCGAGGAGGCCGTGCGCCTGATCCAGTCCGACGGCCGAACCCTGGTGATCGAGCGGGTCTGCGAGTCGTCGGGCTTTGCCGTTCCATGGGATCGCGATCTCGTGCTCAGCGCCAACGTGCAGGCCTTCCCGATGGCTGACGTTCTCAGCATGCTGCATCGCGCCGGCAAGTCCGGTTTTCTGCTCTTCGGCTCGGCGGATCACGAAAAGTCGGTCTATTTGCACCGAGGCGAAGTGGTCTTTGCTGCGTCGAATCAGCAGGTGGATCGTCTCGGTGAATGTCTGTTTCGCGGTGGAGTCATCACCCTCGAGCAGCTGCGGGAGGCCGCGAAGCGATGGACTCCCCAGGCTCGCCTGGGAAAGGTATTGGTCGAACGCGGCACCCTCTCACCGCGCGAACTCTGGAATGGTGTGAAGCTGCAGGTCGAGGAGATCGTACGTTCGCTCTTCGCCTATACGAGTGGCAGCGTCTTCTTCTGGGAAGGGGAGGTGCAGCCCGACAATGTGGTTCGGCTGTCGCTCCCGACCAGGCGATTGATCTCGGAAGGACTGCGCCGTAGGGATGAGCTACTTCGATTTCTTGCGGCACTGGAAGATCCCCTCGTGCGCCTCGTATGCACAGAGGCGGACTCAGAGGGCCTTTCGGGGAGCTCACGCACGATGTATGACGCCCTCCGACGCGAGCCACGATTCAGCGCCGTGTGTCGTGAGATAGGGGTCGACCCGCTATCCGGTGCCCGCACGATCCAGATGCTGAGACTCTCGGGGGTCGTGCAGGTGGTCCGAGATTCGGGAGCGTCCGACCGCGGGGTCGGGCCGAGTGAGCAGCGGGCCGGGCAGGCCGCCGGCGCGCTGCGTGAGCTCATCTTTGCTCACGTCAAGTTGATTTCGGAGCTGCTCGCCCCTCTTGTCGCGACGGATGGGATGGAAGCGGTTCATCCACGTGTCGAGTCGCTGTTGCTCGATACGGCCGGCCGTTATCCAGACCTGTTGACCGGATTGTCCATAGGTCCGGGTGGGGATATCGATCCCGAGGAGCTGCTCCAGCGGGCACTGCGCCTCCCCGGCGAGCGGGAAGGGTATGTCCGGGCGGCGCTCGGTGAAATCGTCGCCTATCTCGAGTTCGAGCTGCGCAACCATCCTCGCATCGATGACCCGGATATCTACCTCGACGCCCTCGAGGATCTGCGCGCTAAGCTCGACCTCTGATCCCGGCACAGCGGGCCTCCTGCCCGGAACCGGAATCGATCGGAGCGTCGTGAAGCGCAG
>CBDUYG010000166.1:0-7018 GCA_965371385.1 uncultured Myxococcales bacterium
ACGCGGCCCACGCTCCGGTGATCGCACAGACGCCGATCAGCGCCAGCGCGGGAGGCCGGCGCTCGGAGTGAAGCGCCAGCAGGAACGCGAGGCCCAGATAGACCACGGCGCAGATCAAATTGCTGGCAATCAGGACGGCCATCACTGCCTAGAGTACCAGCCGGCGACATGGCAGACACCGGTGGGAAGATACCGACCGAGTCGGTAGCATTTGCGCTCGGAGGTGGATCGATGGGACGGCTGGACGGCAAGGTTGCGTTGATCACGGGCGGCGCGAGGGGCCAGGGAGAGGCTGCGGCGAGGCTCTTCGTCGCGGAGGGCGCCCGTGTCGCCATCACCGATCTATCCGATGACGATGGCAAGGCGGTGGCCGAATCCCTGGGCGACGCGGCGCTCTACCTCCATCACGACGTGAGCCGTGAAGACGACTGGGCCAGAGTCGTCGACACGACGAAGAACACCTTCGGCCGCATCGACATCCTGCTCAACAACGCCGGCATCCTCGCCTTCGCTCCTCTTCTCGAAACGACCCTGGAGCAGTACATGCGGGTGATCGAGGTCAATCAAGTGGGCTGCTTCCTGGGAATGAGGACCGTGGCGCCCGCGCTCGAAGAGACCGGGGGCGGCTCGATCATCAATGTCTCGTCGACGGCCGGCCTCGCGGGAGCTCCGAACGTCACCGCCTACGCGGCCAGCAAGTTTGCGGTGCGCGGCATGACGAAGGTCGCCGCCATCGAGCTCGGTCCCTCAGGAATCCGCGTCAACTCGCTTCACCCGGGCGGCGTCGCGACACCGATGCTGGGCCTCGAACCCGATATCGACGAAGCCCCGCCGAGGCTTCGGGAGACCTTCGAGGGGCTCCCTCTCGGCCGCATCGGAACCGCCGCGGAAATGGCGCATCTCGCCCTCTTCCTCGCCTCGGACGAGTCGTCGTACTGTACGGGCTCGGAGTTCACCGCCGACGGCGGAAGCCTGGCCGGGGTCGGCGCAGCGCGACCGGGGAAATGAATTCCTCTTGAATATCACTCAATTCGCACGACTCGACTGATTGGATTTCGTCGATCTGGGTCGACCTCGAACACGTCGAGCCGCGGGGACGGTTCGAATCGGGCTGGGTCAGGCCGCCGGAGAAAGACGGGCGAGAACTCGCTCGACCTCCATCTGCACGCTATTCGCATCCCCGGGCACGTTGAGGGCCTTTCGCACGAGGGAGCTGGCCATCAGGGTCTTGTCGAAGCCGCGATGGAGATCGACTCGAAACTCGAGCTCGAGAAGCTTGCGGTGGCCCGACGGCAGAACCTTCAAGGGACGCCGGCCGGGCACGAGCAACTCGGCCGATACAGAGATCTCGACCTCCTCGTTCTCGGCGGCGTTGGCGAAGTAGTAGATCCGGCGGTGATCGCAGGACAGGCAGGCGTTGAACGCGGTCGAGATCGGCGGGTCGAGGCGCTCGGAGAGGAAGATCCGCTCTCCGTAGTTCATGATTGCGGGATAACGCGCGAAGTAGAGCAAGCCCGCGCCGTTGAGATCGCTCTCGTGCAGGATCCGGTAGCGAATCGGCTCGCGATTGCGGGGCGTCAGGGCGATCCGCTGGGCATCACCGAACCCCTCGATCGCCCCCTTCGACTGGGCCTTGCGCTGATCCACGATGCCTGCCGGCGACGCGCTCAGCTCGGGGACGGAGACCGACTCGATGCCGGCCGGCTTGTAGACCTTGAGCCGGGTATTGCCCCCGAGGCGGGCGATGAAGGCGTTCGTCATGTACGCCCAAGGGAGCTCCTGGCGGCGCAGATCTTCGAGACCCTCGATCTTCTCGAGGTGGTCGTCGGGGATCGGCGAGTCGCTGAAGACGAAGAGTCCCTCCATGAAGCGATGGGCGAAGACGTTGACACGATTGCGGACGTGGACCCGGGTGCCCTCAGCGAAGCTCTCGGGAGCGTACGAATCACCAAAGCAGAGCTCGATGTCGATGAATGAGCTGTAGAGCCGTTCGCCGTTGTCGGCCACGATCTCCTGGCTCGGCTGACCCAGGAGGTTCCCGATCGCTTCCCATTGATAGGAGCCGAGGGTCTTGAAGAGCTCCACCTCCGAGAGCTTCCCGCCGGGAGCCATGTGGGGCATTGCCACCTTGAATTCGAATTCGTTCCAGTTCGCGGTCATCTCGACCATCCGTCTCCTATCGGGTGGCACCTCCCATGCGCCCATCGCACGGGACTCCGCCGGCCTGTCGGGCTCAGCCTCTGCGCTGAGCCTGGATGTGATCGGCCAGAAGCTGGAGGTTGTTGATCGCGCCGACCAGATCCAGCTCGCTGACCGCCACCCCATAATGGGAATCGATGAAGGAGATGAGTGTCACTGCGCTGAGGGAGTCCACATAGCCGAAATCGAAGAGCATCGCGTCGGCATCCAGATCCTCCTCTCCGAGCTGGCCATTGGAGAGTTCAGCGATCTTCGCCTTCAGGGCGCACAAGACGTCGTCCGCGGAGCCGCTCGTCGCGGTCGAGCTTGCCGAGCGCGTAGCCGAACCGACCTCCACCGTGCCGATCGGAGGCTCTGCCGGGGCGTCGGTGTGCAATGCCACCGTTACCATATCGGCGTCCGCCGCCTCAGCCCGAGAATCGGCGCCCGGCGGCTTCATCTGAGAGTCGGCGCTCCGCGGCTTCACCTGAGAATCGCCCCCCCCACCGCCGAGCGACTTCTTCAACCAGCCCAGGAGACCCATCAGCTCGACTTCCTTTCGACCATGCCCGGAGGTCGGATACGCCCTTCGTTCGATCGTACACCTTCGAAGGGTCGAGTTGAAGGACTTCCTCGATTCCCGAGCGGGTCGGGAGCCGACCAAGAGTGACGGTGATCGACCGAATTGGCAATCGTCCTGAGGCGATGAGCGGAACGCCGGCGTGCAGCACAATCCGAGTGATCGTGCCCGCTCCGGGAAGCAGGCAGATCGGGTGCAGAGCCCACGCAGGCACCGCACCCGATTCAGAAGTCTGGACCCGGGATCTCGCTGCCATCGAGTACCTGGGACTCCTCCACGACGACCTCCCGGCTCTCGCCCGCGACCCTCACCCGATAGACGGGTTCCGGGCGTGTGGCCTCGGGATGGTCCCGATTCGAGTAGGGAAGGCGAACGCGGTACTCCCCATCGTCACTGCTCTCCACGATGTCGCGATAGACGAACTCGCGTGCGAGGTTGCTCGTCAAGCCCAACTCGATCTCCACCCGACTGCCGGGCGGCGCGCGACCGACGAGCTCGGCGCCCGGCACGAACTCGAAGACCTTGTATGCCGGCCCCGGCTCCCCTTCGGCGCTCCCAACCTCATACAGCAACCGATAGCGGCCGAGGCCATCCCCCTCCTCCCGCAGCAGTCGCAGGGCCATCGGACGCTTTTCCATGCGCGAACGAATCACCAGATATCGAACCCGAAGCGCTTCGAGCACCTCGGCGGCGCGCTCCGGCGCGGAGGTATAGAAACTTCTTGCCAGCAGGAAGTGCTCACGGCCGAGATCGTCGCCGAAATTGCCCACCACGGTGGGGCGCTCAGCAACGTACTTGAAAAAGTGGCCTTCGCCCCAGCGCGCGAGCACACCATACTCGGGGCTCATGGACGCATCCCATAGCCCGGAGGTGGGCGGCGTATTGTCCCGGATCCACTCCGCCACCTGCCGGCGATAGAAGTTCTGGAGAAACCGCAAGTCGCGCGGAATCGGGCGTCCGGTCAGTCCAGCGAGCAGGCTCTGAGCCGGGCCGTGATAGGCACCGAAGGTCGGAAGCAGGATCCACAACGAGAGGGAGGCGACCACGAGTGTCGCCGCCGGTGTGCCGATGGGATCCGAGCTCCAGCGCTCCCTGATTCGGGCGTGAAGCCAGATGACGCTCCAGCCGAAGGCCAGCGCCATCGGCACGCTGAAGGAGTTGAAGAAGCGCTTCTGCAGGAGCGTCATGGCGAAGAGCGCTGCACCCCAGAACGCGAGTACGACCCGGGCGGAGAATCGATCTCCACCCCGGCCGGTCATCAGCATCGCGGCGAGTGCGAAGGGAAAGAGATAGACGAAGCGCGAGAGGCGCAGCTCGGCGATCTGCAGAGTGAAGACACCCCGCAGGTCGAAGAGCGGTCGTGACTCCCCGACCATCGCCTGAAAGGAGTCGGTTCGTCCGAGCCACTGAAGCGAATCGGTCGCTGCCCCTCGCAGCTCCGGAATCAAGAGCAGGCTGACCCCGGTCCCCAGGATCCCGAGCCCGAGAGCCTGTGCCGCCCGATGGCGGGCGTCGCCCGCATTGCCCGTGCGTCGCCAGATCTGATCGCAGACGACGGCATGCCCCAGGAGCATGCCGAAGAGCCAGGGCTGGAAGTGTGAGAGTACGACCGGGGAGTAGTCGCTCCATTGGGGCCAGGAGTTGAACGCTGCGAAGGGGAGGACGACGACCAGAGCCACCCCGTCGATCGCAATCAAGCCTGCCAGGCGATTGCGCGCCTCCTTCGCGCTGGGGCGGGTCAGCAGATGAACGAAGAGAGAGGCCTGGACGAGAGCGACGAAGAGTATCCCCCCCGGCCACACCAGGAGCATCAATCCGCTGAGAAAGCCGATCCAGATTCCGGAGCGAAGCGACGCGCTAGAATCGGCCCCCGAGCGGCGTACGACCTGATCCATCGTGCATCCCAGGAGCAGACAAGAGAGCCACGAGACGACGACGTGGTGGTCCAGAAATCCGAGCTGGGAGTACCAGAAGTGCCCGGAGAGGACGCTCAGGGTCATCGCCGCAACGATGGCGACCCGGCGATCGAAGTGACGTTCGGCAATCCGATATACGCACCAGACCGTCGCCGCCCCGAAGAGTGGAGGGATCCAGACGACGATCCGCTCGACCTCGTTGCCCGCTCCCGCGCCGATGATCGGCCGCAGCAGCCAGGCGATCGAGTTGTCGAGGATCGGGGGCCAGATCGCCCGGGAGCTCTCGGGGAAGCCCAGGTAGGGATCGCGCGCGAGGGTCTCGGGAAAGCGCTCGAGAGCGTATAGGATGCGCCGCAGGTGGTAGTACGAGTCGCTCTCGATGAAGGACACCCGCCGTCCGACGAAAACGTCTCGATAGGGCAGTGCGCGGATGCCGAAGGCCAGCCCGGCAATCACCCAGGGCCAGAGCCAGGTCGCCTGCGCGCGGGCGCCCGGCTCCTCGTCTGCATCGGCTTCGGTTTCTTCGTTCAACCCGGTTTCTCTCCCAGCCTGGTGTCCGTGGGGTCGAGTGAATCCTGCCGTCCCATGTTATCCTCGAATCCAGAATGGATATGCTGAAGCCGAACCCAACCCCGCGTCGCGACAGCCCCCCTGCCGAAGTCCGGCCCGCGACCTTCCTGGTGCTGCCCGGTGGCGATCGCGTGCCGGTCGACGGCCCGCTCCGGGTCGAAGAATTGCGCGGAGAGTTCTACGTGCTCGGGAACGGTACCTGGGAGCGATGCGAATCCCACCAGCTCGCGAATGCCCGGCTCGATCAGCGGCGACGGGACCTCAGCCCCCACGGCCTCGCGGCCCAGACCCTCGAGTCCCTGGAGCTCGAGCTCTCCCGTGCCTGGGAGTCGCACTCCTGATACCCGGATATCGGCGAACCTTCCGAGGCCGGCCCGAGCGAGCGATATCCCCCTCGACATTCCCATCGGCCGCATGCGCTTTTCGGAAGGATCTCCTCAGACCTATCGTTATCGTCGTATCTTTGCGCTACGACTAAACGCCGACCTACACCGCTTACGCTGGCCGATCATGCCTCTGCTCAATGGATCGGATTCGTTCGAGTCATCGAGGGGATCCTGCAACCAGTGGTCGGCTTGGCGAGCAGCATAGCATTCAACATGAATTGCAGGTCCGGGATTTCTTTCACATCGAACTGAAAGGGCAGTTAGACATGGCAGTCAAGCGCAAGCCGAGCGAGAAGAGCTTCTGGAGCAGGATGCTCTCTGCCCACAAGGTGAAGCGCATCCTCGAGAAGCGCGGCTTCGATCCGGAGGCCTTCCGCCGGGACTACGAAACCGATACGGCGCGCGGGCCTCGAAAGGCCGCCAGACCCAGCGAAAAGGACCTGAACGCGGTGGAGGGGTTTCTCAAGACCGGTGACTATAGCGCCTACATGCAATCACTCGGAACGAAGAGCCGGCCCAAGGCCGATTCGGTGCTGCGGCGTGTGGTGGCGTGGAAGGGACAGGGAGGGGTCAAAACGGTGCGCCGCAAGGCGAGCCGCGATGATTAGCAGGTTGTGCGGCAGAGCCCGGACCGCGCGAGCGGCTCAGGCGCTCGCTCCGCGAGCGAAGCGCGCTTTCAGATAGTCGATGATGTCGCTGGATTCGTGCATCCAGTCGTAGCTGCCGTCTTCCTTCTCGATGCGCAGACAGGGGACCATGCGCGATCCGGTGGCCTCGAACATCTCGTCCAGGCTGGAGCGATCCGAGCGAACGTCATGGATCTCGATCTGGCGACCGTGATCCATGAGGAAGTTGCGAACCCGCACGCAGAAGGGGCAGGTTCTCGTTTCGAAGAGCGCTAGTCCGTCCATGAGCGACGTGGGACTCACGGTCTCCGAAGGCGGTTCCCTCTCGATCGGGTCGATGGGCCGAGTCTCCCGTTCGTCCGACGCCATGGATGTTCGTCTTGCTCGGCCCTCTCTGTTCCACGGCCATTTCCATTTCATCTACATCGACCCCATGCCGGCCACCCAGCCGATTCGCTCGAGCCCTACGTCTCCGCTCGCGGTGTCGGAGTATCGCCGCCCGGTGTCGGGAACTCGACGATTCCGCTCGTCCACAGGCCAGACGCGGTCCTCGCTCCGGCCGGGCAAGTCATCGATAATCAATGACTTTTCGATTATCTCCCAACTTGTCGCTCAGTCGGCACGAGAGCTGCAAAGTGTGTCGCTCATGACTTCCGGATACGAGGACTCGAGCGCGGCGTACCGGCAAGAGCTGGAGTCCGAGACACCCCTCGATCTCTCTCTGGTGGACCTCGTGCTGGTCGCGAGTGAATGCACCGAAGA
>CBDUYG010000167.1:0-7000 GCA_965371385.1 uncultured Myxococcales bacterium
GAAGGAGCGCGGATCCGGAGAGTTCGAGGTCGAAGTCCATCTTCGATTCGTTCACGCACTTCGGGGCTCGTTGACTGGGATCGCAGGATTGACGGTACTCGAGCACTGAAACCTGGAACCTCAAACCTCAAACCTCAAACCTCAAACCCGAAACGCGAAACCCTCTCCGGCCGGCTCGGCGGGAGAGGGTTCTGGTTTTGCTTCGGCTGCGAACTTCGTCGCGCTAACGCAAAGGACCCCCGCCCGCCCCGATAAGGAGCTGGCCGAGTAGAAGGTCCAGGGAAATCTGCGCTTGGCGCATTCGCAACATGATGCTCATCGTTTAGTCGATCGGCAGGACGTCGTCAAGGATTGAGGGGAACCGGGCCGCGAGGTGTCCATCGTACAGCGACAGCCCGCCGACGACTCAGCGACGGCTCGCTCCCACCCGGCGCCGCCCGATCGGCTCCAGCGCGCGGTCCGGTGTAACCTCCTCGCCGCGCGGGGCTGGGTGCCGTTTGAAACGAGCGGGCGAGTGGCGTGCGGCTTCCACCCGAGCTCCCGCGAGGGGGCCGCACCAACCCGACCAATCAGCGTGGCAGAAGAGCATGAGTGATCCCCCCTCGAAGGCCGAATCCGCATCGCCTCTCGAAGCCGAAGAGCGGGCTCTGGGACGTCGCCTCGCGATCACCAGCCATCCTGCGGGCATGACCTTCTGGATGGTCTTTACCGAGCATCTCCCCACCCTGCTGCTCGTCTCCCTGGGCGCCAGTGAGTTCCAGATCGGTCTCCAGCGGGCCTTCCTGCCGGGGCTCCAGGTTCTCCAGCTCCCCACGCTGCGTACGATCGCCTTCGTGAGCAAGCGGAAGATCCTGATCGCGGGCCAGGTCTTCGCTCAGGTCGCGGGCATTCCCCTGCTCCTGCTCCACACCCTCGGCCACCTCGACCCCTCCCAGGCGCGAGTCGTCGCCCTGCTCAGCCTCGCGGGCATCAGCGTCGGACTCAACGTGGGGAACACCGTCTGGTTTGCCCTGCTGCGCAGCTATGTCGAGCCGGAGCGGATCGGGAAGTTCTTCGGCCTGCTGCGCAGCGCCTGGCATCTTGCGTTGATCGTGTACTACATCGGAGCGCACTTCTGGCTGGAGCGGCACCCCGGCGAGTTCGCACCGCTCCTCGCCTGCGCCTGGATGCTCGGCGTGCTGCGCATCGGCCTGATCGCGCGACTCCCCGAGCGCAGTGAGCGAACCGGCGCGAAGATCCGCGTGCGCGAAGCCCTCGTGCTGGTGCGCGACGATCCCCGCCTGCGCCGTTACCTGATCGGCGTCGCGTCCAATGGCGCCCTGCGCTCCTCCGTCATCCCCTTTGCGATCGTGATGATGCGGCGCGAGGTGGGATTCAGCGAATCCCAGGTCATCGTCGCCACCCTGGCCTACTACTTCGGGGGCCTCGTGTCCCTCTATCTCTGGGGACGTGTCGCCGACGGGATCGGACCCGCTCCGGTGTTCCGCATCACCAGCATTGCGATGGCGTGCCTGCTGCTGCTCCTCGTCTTCGTGGATTCGCCCGGAGCGTTGAGCTATGCGCTCGTCCTCGTCTTCTTCGTGGGCTTCTCCATCTTCACCTCCGGCTTCGGGGTGGCCGATACACAAGTGCTCTTCTCCCTCGCACCTCCCGACGCACCGGCCCGGACTCTCGTAATCAGCGGTGTTCTTTCGAGCATGGTGATCGCCATCGTTCCGATCGCAGTGGGGCTGGTGCTCGGAGGCCTGCTCTCGCAATCAGCCCTGCGCCTCGAGGTCTACCACGCCTTTTTCGCGCTGGCGGCCGTGCTCCAGGCCCTCGTATTCCTGCCCCTGCGCGGCTTTCGCCGAGCCCGGAAATGAAACAGGGCGAGGCACGGATCGGCTCCACCCGAGCCGCCCTCGCGAAAGAACGCCACTCCCCGCACACTCCACATTGCCGGTGCACTAAGCTGCTCGGGTTTTCGAAGGCGCGGGTCCTGCTCGACATAAAGGAGGTGCTGAGCTGATGCTGCTCTCGTTCGACGACGTCAGCAAACGCTACGGCGAGACCGACGGGGTGCGTGGGGTGTCCCTCGACGTCGAAGAGGGGCAGATCATCGGGCTCCTGGGCCCGAACGGCTCGGGCAAGACGACGCTCCTGCGCCTGGCGGCCGGGATGCTCACGCCCACCGGCGGCCGGGTGCGGGTACGAGACGGCAACCCGCGCGATCGTCGCCGGCACTTCGCTTTTCTCTCCACCACCAACTACTACCCGGGCTGGATGGCTGCGCGGGACATCGAGCGCATGATGAAGGGCCTCTACGGAGATTTCTCTTCGGATCGCTTCGCACAGCTCCTCGGCCAGCTCGACGTGCCGGCGACACCCTACAAGACGCTCTCGCGCGGAAACCAGACGAAGCTCACCCTCGCGACGGTGCTCGCCCGGGAAGTCGGTCTCTATCTGCTCGATGAGCCCCTGGCCGGGATCGACTTCATCACTCGGGAGTCGATCATCGAGGCCTTGATCACCGAGTGGCGCGCGGACGCGACCGTGATCCTCTCGACTCACGAAATCAAGGACGCCGAGGACCTCTTCGATCGAGTCATCCTGATGCGGGAGGGAGAGGTCCTGCTCGATGATCTGGCCGAAAACCTGCGTAGCCGGGGGCGGGGAATCGTCGAGACCTACAGGAGCTTGATGCGATGAACGCGCTCGCGACGATGGTCTGGCTCGAATGGAAGAAGTCGGGCTGGCTCTTGATCGGAACGATCCTGCTCCTCCTGCTGATCGCTCCGCTGATTTCGAAGATCCCGGAGCCGGCGGCATCCGAGATCCAGGCCGGAACCACCGGCAGCAGCGGAGGTCGGACCACGAGTAGCAGCGTCATGACGGGCAGCACGATTGATCTCGACGGCAGCATCGAGATCCACGGCCGCCAGCTCGCCGTGATCTTCGTCTGCCAGGGACTCGGAATCCTTCTCCTGCTCGGTTTCCTGGTGATCCATTACCGCGAATCGGAGAGCGGTGAGATCGCCATGCTCTACCAGTCCCCGATCCCCGGCGATCTTCAGCTCTGGACCCGCTTCGGCTTCATGGTCTGCGCGATCGGCGCCGTCTTCGACGTCGTGCTCCTCTTCTACTGGGGGCTTCAACGGTCCCAGGGCCGGGAGTTCTTCGGGCCCATCGTGGGCGCGCTGGGTTACCAGTACCAGCTCGACTGGATCAACGTCTTCCTGATCGGCATGGTCCTCTTCGTGCTGCCGATCTCCGCCTTCATCCTGCTCTTCTGCCAGGTCCAGAACGCCTACGGCCTGCTGAACCATCGGAGGATCTCGGGAGTCGTGCTGGTCATCGCTTCCATCCAGGCCGTCGTGCTGAGCATGAGCTGGGTACTCGAGCGTTGGAACGAATCCCCCATCTGGATCCGCATCGTACATGTCCGCAACCTGGGCGGGTTGGAGGCCGCGCTGGATCCCGCGGATCCAGAGGCCTTCTTCTTCCGGGCGCCCGTCGAAGTCCTGGCAGTCAGCCTCTTCATGACCGGAGTCATGATGGTGCTCGCGGGGCGCATCTGGAAGGAGGTGGAGTGGTCATGATCTCGGTCTTCGGTCTCATCATCCTCGGCCTCTGTGGCTGGACGGGATTCAACCTGTGGAAGGGCACGACGAGTGTCTACGCTCGCGCGATCACCTTGACGTCGATCGGCTATCTGGCCTGGAGTCTCGTCGGGCCTTGAGTCGAGCGGGCGCTTCGCCGGGGCGGCCCTCAGCCGACCCGCACGAGATCCAGCCGCTCCCCCCAGCGCACCTCGACCGCGCGCCTCAGCTCGGGCGTCTGCTGCAAGCGGGGATTGCGCCGCACCTCCTGCGACGCCGCCTCCCTTGCCCTCGCTACGAGTCGGGCATCCCGCACGAGGTCGGCGAGTCGCAGATCCGTGAGCACGCCGCTCTGCTGGGTGCCGAGGAACTCGCCGGGGCCGCGGATGCGCAGGTCGGCCTCTGCGATCTCGAAGCCGTCCGTCGTCTTCATCATCGCGAGCAGGCGCTGCTCGGAGACTCGGCCACGCTGGCGGGCCACGAGGAGGCAGGTGCCGGGCTGGTCGCCGCGTCCCACGCGGCCGCGCAACTGGTGAAGCTGGGCCAGTCCGAAGCGATCCGCGTGCTCGACGATCATCAAGGTCGCATTGGGCACGTCGACACCGACCTCGATCACCGTCGTGGCCACGAGGATGTCGATCTCACCCCGGGCGAACTCTTCCATGATGCGGCCTCGCTCGGCCGCGTCGAGGCGGCCGTGCACGACGCCCACTCGATGCTGGGGAAAGAAGGCGGCGATCTTCTCCGCCGACTCTAGAGCCGAGCGCAGATCGATCTTTTCGCTCTCCTCGACGAGGGGGTAGACGATATAAGCCTGCTCCCCTCGCTCCACGGTATCGGCCAGGATGTCCATGATGCGGCGGCCTTCCCCTTCGCGCATGAGCAGGGTCCGGCCGGGCTGACGTCCCGGAGGCAGCTCGTCGATCACGGAGACGTCGAGGTCGCCATAGGTCGTGAGTGCGAGGGTGCGAGGGATCGGTGTCGCCGTCATCACGAGGACGTGGGGCTGGGCGTCTCCGGCGCCGCGCTCCGAGAGCGCCGCCCGCTGCAGGACTCCGAAGCGGTGCTGCTCGTCGACGATCGCCAGGGCGAGATCGCGAAACACGACGCTCTCCTGAACCAGCGCATGCGTCCCGACCAGGAGATCGATTTCGCCTTCGGCCAGCGCCCGGGTGATTGCATCCGCCTCGGCGCGCGGGATCGACGAAGTCAGGAGCTCGATCCGAAGACCGAGCACCTTTCGGCTCGCCTTCGAGAGCTGGCGCAGGGTGCGGGCGTGCTGCTCGGCCAGCAGCTCCGTCGGCGCCATCAGTGCCGTCTGCCTCCCCGCCGTCGCAACCGCCACCGCCGCGAGCAGTGCAACCGCGGTCTTTCCACAGCCGACGTCACCTTGTAACAGACGGTTCATGGGATGGGGCCTCGAGAGATCAGCGTGAATCTCGCGAAGGGCGCGCTCCTGGGCGCGAGTGAGGCTGAAGGGAAGCGAGTGGCTCGCGGCGCGAACCCGCTCGCCGCCCACGGCGATCGCAATTCCGGGCAGCGATCCCCGCTCTTCCCGTCGCAACATGAGGCCGAGCTCGAGCAGGTAGAGCTCCTCGAGCACCAATCTCTCGTGAGCGGGTGAGCGAAAGCCCGCGTAGCGCTCGAGGTCGGCCTGGAGCTCGGGCGCGTGAACCAGGCGAAGCGCCACGCCAGGTTCCGGCAGGCCCATCTCCTTCACGAGCGACTCCGGCAGGAAACCTTCCCAGAGGTCCGAGTAGCTCGCGACGGCATCGTGGATCAAGCGTCGCAGGGTTCGGGGATTCAAGCCCTCCGGCGTCGGGTAGCTGGGAACGACGTTGCGAAGCGCGTCGACGTCGATGTCCCCCGGTCCCCCGCAGTGATCAGCGAGGTCGGTGTCGACCTCGCTCTTCTCGTCCCGGGGCTCGGCGCCGGGCGGACTCGCGACCTCGAGCTCCGGATGCACGAGCTCCTTCGTGAAGCGGTACCGCTTCACGTCACCGGTTACGACGACCCAGCTCCCCGGCACCAGGTCTTTTTGGATCGAGCTTCCGCCGCGAAACCACTTCAGCACGACCGTCCCGGTTTCGTCCCCCACGACGACTTCGAGGATCCGGCCGAAGCGCCCGCGTGTGCGATTCGATCCGAGCTCCGCCCGGATGACGCGAGCGAGAAAGGTCGCCCGGCGTCCGACCTCGAGCTCGCCCACTCGCTCGAGCGAGCGGCGATCATCGTATTGCGTGGGGAGATAGAAGAGAAGGTCTCCGATGTTGCGTAGCCGGCGGCTCGCGAGAGCTTCGGCGCGCTTGCCCCCCACTCCCTTCAACTGCGAAATCGGGCGCGAGAGCAGCTCGTCGCCGAATCCCGGGCGTAGCCAGGCACGAAGCTCGAGCAACGCATCCGCGATCGCCCTGCGCAGCTCGACCTCCCCGCCGACGCGCTCGAATCGCCGCGTCAGGGTAAGGATCCTCTGCTTCAGGTCCGCGGGAATTGCGAGCTCATGCAGATGAGCGCAGCCTCGAACGACGACGCGATCGAGATCCCGCACGCGGGCGAGCTGGGCGTAATCGTCGCGTGCCGCAAAACGAAGCGGTCCGCTCAGGGCCTCGGCGCCGTCACGAAAGCCGCTCGCCGGCATGGTTCCCGTGCTCCTAGCCGTCGGCAGAATGCAGGAGTGCATGGATCTCCTGCAGCGCCCGCACCCCGATCGACTCCAGATGCAGAGCTCGAATCGCTCCGGCTGAAGCACGCGCCGCAGCCAGGGTCGTGCAGTAGGGGATCCCGCGCTGGAGGGCGGCACGGCGCATCTCGAAGGAATCCTCGATCGCCTGGGGATCGGGCGCGACGGTGTTGAGCACCAGGTCCACCGTGCCTGCCTCGATCAGATCGACCGTGTGTGGAGCGCCTTCATAGACCTTGTTGATCGTCTCCACCGGCAGCCCAGCCGCCTCGAGGGTGTTCGCCGTGCCGCGGGTCGCCGTGACCTCGAACCCACACTCGATGAGCTGCCTGATCGGCTCGACGATGCCCTCGTGCTCTTCGGGCCGCATCGATACGAGCACTCGTCCGCTCGCCGGGAGGCTGTTGCCCGCTTGAATCTGGGCTTTCGCATAGGCGCGCCCAAACTCGGAGTCGATGCCCATGACCTCGCCCGTGCTCTTCATCTCGGGCCCGAGGAGCGTATCGACGCCGGGAAACTTCACGAAGGGAAGTACCGCCTCCTTCACCGAGAAATACGGAGGCACGATTTCCCGGGTGAAGTCCAGCTCCTCGAGGGTCTCGCCCACCATCACCCGCGCGGCCAGCTTCGCCAGTGGTCGGCCGATTGCCTTCGAGACGAAGGGAACGGTGCGCGACGCCCGAGGATTCACCTCGATCACGTAGAGCTCCCCGCCCTTCACGGCGTACTGGACGTTCATGAG
>CBDUYG010000168.1:0-6962 GCA_965371385.1 uncultured Myxococcales bacterium
CTGATGACGGGTCTGCTAGGCCTTGCGATCCGCCGCAGGCCTTACGCCTGACCCTCTTCCCTTTTGCTCTTTTTCCCTTGGCGAGCCCGCGGCAGCGGGCTCGCCACGCCGTGGAAGCCCAGGATGCCGCGCCCGAGTGAGCCGCCGATCGTACTGGTGAAATGGTACGACCTGACGAAGTGGTTGCTGGCGCGCATCGAGAGCTTCCCCAAGAGCCAGCGCTTCGTATTCGGCCAGCGTCTCGCCGACCGCACTTTGGGCGTGATGGAGACGCTCGTAGAGGCCTCGTACACCCCGGCCGGCCGCCACAAAGTCACGCTGCTCGCACGCGCCAACCGGGAGCTGGAGGTGCTGCGCTGGCTCTTGCGTCTGGCTCGCGAGCGCACACTGATTACGCCGCAAATCTCGAGCACGAGGTGGCGGCCCTTCACCGCGAGCTGTGCCAGGGAAGCTACCAGCCGGGCTCCTATCACTACTTCCAGATCTTCGACCCGAAGACCCGGACGGTGGCCGCAGCGCAGTTCCGCGACCGGGTAGTCCACCACGCCATCGTGCGTGTGCTCGAGCCGCTCTTCGAGGGGCGCTTCATCGAGGACAGCTACGCGTGCCGCAAGGGCCGCGGCAATCACGCCGCCATGCGCCGCGCCGCCGGCTTCGCGCGCCGCTTCGACTATGCGCTCAAGTGCGATGTGTCGCGCTACTTCCCGTCCATCGACCACGAGATCCTGCTCGCCCAGGTGGCGCGCGTGGTGGGTGACCATCGGCTGCTCGCCCTCCTGCACCGGATCATCGCGAGCCACAGTGATGGCGAGTCGGTGGAGTGGCTGGGCGAGGAGCTCTTCGATGTACGGGTGCGTCGCTTCGGCCTCCCGATCGGGAATTTCACCAGCCAATTCCTGGCCAACGTGTACCTGAGCGCGCTCGACCACTTCGTGAAGCACGAGCTGCGAGTGAAGGGCTACGTGCGCTACCTCGACGACTTCCTGCTCTTCGACGACGACCCTGACCGGCTGCGCGCCCATGGCAACGCGGTGAAGGCCAAGCTCGGTGAGCTTCGCCTCTCCATGCACCCGGACAAGTACCGGCTGTGCCCAAGCCGCCTCGGCGTTGATTTCGTTGGCTTCGTCGTCTTTGGCGACGGTCGAATTCGGATGCGTCGCGCGAGTGTGCGACGCTTCGAGCGCCGCTACCGGCGGCGGCGCTGGGAAGTGGAGCGCCATGGCGCGGATGCCGAGGCGCTCAGCCAGAGCGTGCGCTCGTGGGTGGTCCACGCGCAGCACGCCAGGAGCAAAGATCTGCGGCGCGCGGTGCTGGGACGGCGGTAGCTCGCCGACCCACTTCCCGGGTGCTGGAGACGGGGGACGAGGAGGCAAAGCGGCTCGAACCGTGGCCTGCGGGGCGGGAGCTTCAACAACAACCCGAACAACCTCGCAGCGTCGAACCGGAACGACAACAACCCGACCAACGAGAACAACAACGTTGGTTTTCGCGTCGCGAGCCCCCGAGACGTGCCGCCACGAAAGGTGGTATCGGCATGTGCGAGATGCCGAGGGCGCGGATCTGAGAGGGAGCGATCGTCACGGGTCGGCCGGGCCCCCGCAAGCGGGTACCGGCCGCCGCCCGGGGCGCAGTGCCCGGCTCGGGGACACCTCGCCTTCCGGCGCGCGCGAGTCGACACGGGCCCGCGCGGGCGAAGCCGAGGGCCTGCCGCGGTGAGTAGTACCGAAGTGGGTACGAAAGGCGCGGCGGGCCCGTTTCGTCGAACCTCTCGTTCGTGCCGCTGCACACGCGCGAGCTCGAGCCAACCCGCCTGGTCGTCCAACGGCATGCAGTCGGGCGTTGAAGGGCTCGGTTCCAATTCTGGCTGTCCTGTCTGGCGCTCATCTTTTCAGACCCAGCGCACTCGGCGACGCCCTTCAACGCCGCTGATGCCTGGTCCGATACAAGAAGCTACATCGAGTGACAAGGAGCCCGATCTCCCGAGAATCCCCGCACACCCGGCCGGGCTCAAGTAGACGAGACAAAGCCCCCCGGAAATTGTCCGAGGGGCTCGTCGAGCGGGAATGCGGGAGTCCGGCTCCCGCACGATTCAGAACTGAAGCTCGGCCGCCACCGTTCCGTGATCGGAGGGCCAGAGGCCATGGCCCGGCGGAGACGTCTTGTCGGAGACGCGTGAGCCGAGGACCCTCGCCTTCTTGACCTTGTTGGGTACGTCGATCGAGAAGATCATGTCGACGCGTTCGTCGTGCACCGATTGGTGATTCAACAGATCGTCGTCCTGGCAGCAGGTGTAGCCCGGAAGACCGCCCGGCCGCAGATCCCACGCGTCCGTATAGCCCGACTCCACGAACTGCGTGTAGGGCGGGACGATGACGGGCGGGAAGCCCGGAGGAATCGGAGCGGGTACGAAGATCAGACCGTCGTCGGGCGACGAGTTGATGTCTCCCACCACGATGAGGGACCGGCCTGGGGGAGTCGTGCCCGCGAGCGTTGCGATCAGCTCCTGGGCCTGGGCGGCCTGAACGATCGACGAGAGCTGCGTGCCGCCCGGCTGCTGGACTTCGAGGTGGGTGTCGATGAAGCGGTAGTCCGTCCCCTCGACCGTGACGTCCACTCCGACGAAGCCCCGCTCGATCACGATGGTCGTGCCGCCCGGGAGGGACGCCGAAGCGACGAACTGGTAGTTGCAACCATCCGCCGAGGGCTTGGTGCAGATTCCAAAGGGCTGGAAGACGCTGAAATCGACGACGGTCGCTCCACCCGCGATGTCGCCGCGAGCAAGGATCACATCGCGGTCGAGGATGTTCGTGACTGCGTTGAAACCGTCGATGTTGAAGGGAATGCCGGGGAAGGGGAGAGGCGGAATGATGACGTTGCTCGTATTGAAGTTCACCACCGTCGCCACGGCGGAATAGCTCTCATCGAGATTGGCGAGGGCGGCCAGGGTCAGGCTCAGGTGATCGTTGAAGGCACCCCGAATCCGCGGATTGTCGCACCCCTCGTCGGGCGTCGGTGGGCCGAGGTCGACGCAGTCGAAGATGAAGACCTCCTGGAGCCCGACGAGCTCGGGGAGCCGATCGCCGATCAGCTCGGCGAGCTTCTCGGCGCGTGCGGGAAAGTCGTTGGCCGCGACCTGCTCCAGGGCCTCGATGACGGCCGCGTTGAACTCCGCCGGATCTCCCGCGTTGATGATCGGATTCAGGTCGGCGCCCAGATACTGGTTCTGGGTCATGACATCGATCTTGTCCCCCGCCTCCGCGGAGCCCGCGATTCCAATCAGGCTGATGGCCGCGACGAGAGCCCGTGATCTACTCATGTGATCTCCTCCTCGCCCGGAAGACGGCGAATCTCCTGATTGAGATGCAACTGCCTCCGGCGGGTCTTGAGGTGAGTGGTCGCCAACCCTCGTTTGTGTCGACCGAAGATCACAATCCTTCAGTGGTCCCAGAGGGGTCGGCCGGCAAGGATCCTGGATCCAAGCGGGCTGAGGGATTGCAACCACAAGCTCGAAGAGAACCATCGGGTGGTGTCGATTTGGAGCGGTGGCGTCAGGGCGGGCGGGCCAGGCGTCGGCCATTCCCGGCGGAATGCCCCGCTGCGCGTACATGGCCGACGTCCTGGGCTGGAATCCTCGAAATCCATCTCAGCGCGCGCTCTCGGATTTGTCGCAGGACCCGGGACCTGGGATGTAGCGCTCCGGTTGTCGAGGTATCATCGTCGGCATGTTTGGATCATTCCCTGGCAAGGCCTCGCTCACACTCCTCCTCCCCGTGCTCTTCTTCGCCCTTTCGCCCGCCTCGGCCCTGGCGCAGAAGAAGCAGGTCTGGATCGCCAGCGGCGAGCCCGGCGGGACCTATCGTGACGTCTACGCCCGCAACATGGAGCCCTTCATGCGGTCGTACAACTTCAACTACCGCAAGACGTCGGGCTCGGGGGAGAACCTCGAGATGCTCGCCGATGGAAGGGCCGACATCGGCTTCGCCCAGGCGGACGTGTATGCGGACAAGCTCGCCCAGGATCCCCAGCGCTTTGGGGAGCTCGTGTTGATCGGGACGCTCGCCGACGAGTGCGTCTACATCGCGTATCGCATGGACGGTCCCGTCCGTGAGTTTTCGCAGTTCGGAGGGCGGGTCGAAGGGCGCGCGCCGAAGCTCGTCGTTGGCGGTGCAAAGGACACCGGCATGAGCGGCACCTGGGGCTATATGGTTGATCTGAGGCCAGACCTCACCGCGACGTCCATCCACCACGTTGCAAGCACCCTCGGCCTCAACCAACTGCTCGTGGGAGCCTACGATGCGGTCGGTTGGGTGACGGACCCGCGTAACCACGAGCACAAGCTGCTGCGCGCCGTGGTGGCCAACCGGGGCCTCGATCTGATGGACATCGTGGACCCCGCGTTCTCGAATGCCCTGCCCGATGGGACGACGATCTACACGCCGAAGACGGTGAAGCTGGAGAATGGCTGGCGCGCCCGCAAGCTGAAGACGATCTGCACGAGTGCGATGGTATTCGCCTCGGGGAGCGCGAATCCGGCGCTCGTACTGAAGGTGTCGGATCTCATCAGCCTGAAGCTCAACCGGATCGTCCCGAAGAAGCCCAGCCCCTGGTGATCACTGCGTGATCGGCGCTGGTGGAGGTGGCAGCGAGGGTGGCAGTGGAAGGCCGCACTGAAGGTCCGCGCTGAAGATCCGCACTGAAGATCGCAGTGGAGGTCTCAATCAAGGTAGGAGTGGAGGCCGCTGTTCTTCAATCGCGAACCCGCAGCCCCCTCAATGCCAGATCGACCATCGGCTCGACCATTCGCGTGCTGATCCGGCCGCCCTTGAAGAAGAGGGTGACGGCGATCGGGCCCACGACGAGGTCGGCCGCGAGGTCGAGATCGATGTCGGGTGGGATTTCGCCGCGATCCCGAGCGCGTTCGAGGGCGTGAATCAGCGGTTGCCTTCGGCTCTTCGAAACCGGCTCGAAGAGCTCCGAGAGCTCGGGGTTGTGGAAGCGTTCGCCCGCCAGGCTCGGCAGTACGGCGGAGAGGGGCGTGGAGTTGTAGACCTCGAGGTAGGTTCGCAGCATCCGCTTGAGGTCTTCCGCGAGATCTCCGGTATCGACCTCTTCGAAGCCCGGGAGTCCGCCGAAGGCCTCGACGACGAGGGGCAGCTTCGAAGTCCAGCGCCGATAGATGGTGGCCTTTCCGACGCCGGCGCGGTTCGCGACGCCCTCGACGGTGAGGGCAGAGAACCCGACCTCGACCAGAAGGTCGAGGGTGGCGTCCAGGATGGCCTTGTGGGCCTCCTCGCTGCGCGGTCGCCCCGCGCTCGAGCCGACTGAACCACTACTCGACGCCACGACCACCATCCCTCTGCTGCAGTGCCAGGCTCAATCGAGTCGCTCCACGATGGTCGAGATTCCCATCCCCGCGCCGATGCACTGGGTGGCGAGGCCATAGCGTCCGCCACTGCGGCGCAGCTCCATCGCGACCGTCGTCACGAGCCGCGCGCCGGTGGCGCCGAGGGGATGACCGATCGCAAGGGATCCGCCGTTGACATTGACCTTCTCGGGGGCGATCCCCAGCTCGCGCAGCGACGGAATCACCTGGGCCGAGAAGGCCTCGTTGAATTCCACTCGATCGATCTGATCCGCCGTGATGCCCGCGTTCGCGAAGGCCTTCTTCGACGAGACGATCGGCCCGAGGCCCATGAGTTGCGGCTTTACACCTCCAACCGCGAATCCGGCGATGCGCGCGAGGGGCTCGAGGCCGAGCTCGATCGCCTTCTGCTCCGACATCAGGAGCGCCGCCGAGACGCCGTCGTTGGTGGGGCAGGAGTTGCCCGGAGTGATGATCAGCTCCTTGTCGCTGTAGCTTCGGGTGCCGCGGATCGGCTTGAGGGTCGAGAGCTTCTCGTACGCCGTACCCGGCCGCACGCACTCGTCGCGGTCGAAGGTGATCATCGCGCCCCGCTCGTCCTCGAGGAAGTTTCCATCGGCATCGAAGACAGGCTCCTCGATCTCGAGGGGCACGACCTCGTCCTTGTAGACACCGGCCTCGTAGGCGGCGTGGGTCTTTGCGTGGCTCTCCACCGCGTAGCGATCGAGCTCCTCGCGTGAGAGGTCGTAGACCTCGGCCACGTTCTGCGCGGTCTGGACCATCGACTGGAGCCAGGGTGAATCGAGGATCGCCTGGGGAAAGGGAACGGAGAAGTACTCGTCGTGATCCGGCGCCATCGCGCGCTGGGCGTCGGTGAGGTCGCTGATCTTCTCCGTCATCGCAGTGATGCGGCTCTTCCCCGCGCCGCCGCCGATCGCTCGCCCCATGCGCTCGATCCCCATCGCGACGCCGCAATCGATGTTGCCGATCATGATCGCCATCGTGATGCGCTGGAGCGTCTCCATCGAGGAGCCGCACTGACGATTCGAGTGGAAGGAGCAGACCTCGAGGGGAAGGCCCGCGATGCGCTGGACGTTGCCGAGGTAGGAGAACTCGCTGCGCCCCGCGACGTTCCCGATCCCGACGTCCTCGATCATCGAGTCGGCCACCTTGGGATTCCGATCCAGCATCGTGCGGAGCACCTGGGCCCCGACCTCGTCGAGGCGCGTAGCCGTGAGCTTCCCGCGAGCCCCGCGCGCAAAGGGAGAGCGTACGCCGTCGACCAGCACAACCGTCTTGAGTTCCATCGAATCAATCCTCGCCTGTTCGGGGGTGGGGGGCCGCGGCGTCGAGCCGGCGGCAGTGGGGACATCTGGTGCGGAGTGGTATTACGATACAATACGTCTCGAATTGATACAAGCCAATGGAATCAGCGACTTGCAGCGCTCGGGGCCTGTGTTTCCGACACGGCCTGGCTCCTTCCTTGGCACGACCGGACGCAGATCGCGTGTCGTGCCACCGCCGCCCCACCCCCCAACAACCCCCACACCCCCCCCCCAGGGAGCAGCGCCAAACCCCCGCCCACCCGCCCCGCCGCCCG
>CBDUYG010000169.1:0-6932 GCA_965371385.1 uncultured Myxococcales bacterium
AGCAGCGCGGCTCCCGAGCGGACGCTCGCACCGCGGATGTGCTGCATCGTCAAGCCGATTGCGAGCAGCCGCTGACTGATGATGGCGTCGATTCCGATGTCACCCATCAACGCCACCAACGCCGGGTTGTCGACCATCACGAAGGAGCGCCCGACGCCAAGGCGTTTCGCCAGCAGACCGGCGACCAGGTTGGTTTCATCCTCGTCGGTGACTGCGACGAAGGTGGATACACGCTCGATCTCCTCGTCCTCGAGCAGGCTCTGATCCGTCACCTTGCCGTGAATCACGAGGGCGTCCTCCAGCTCTTCCGCCGCACTCTCTGCCTTTCCGCGATCCCCCTCGATCAGGACTACGCGCTGCCCCCGCTTCTCGAGCCGCTTGGTAAGGGCGATCCCGACCGTCGTAGCGCCGGCGACCAGAATCTGGCTGCGGGAATCCTGGACGACACCGACCAGACTGAGCACATCCGTCAGGTCCGAGCGACAGATTGCGAAGTAGACCAGATCGCCGGCCATGATCTGCTCCTCGCCGTGGGGAATGATCCAATCGGGCCCCCGGTGGATCGCGACAGCCAGTGTCGGAGTATCGGCGAAGAGGAGGGACATGTCGGAGACCCGCAGACCCGAGAAGTCCGAGTGTTCGTCGATGCGGAAGCCGGCGACCAGCAGCTCACCTTCCATGAAGGTGATGACGTCGAGGGCGCCCGGCACCTGGAGCAAGGTCGCAATACGCTCGACCGCGGCCGCCTCGGGATTTACCAGGGCGTAGTCCATGTGTTGGGACCGCTCGAACATCCGGAACCCTTCCTCATGGTCGGGATCCCGCACCCGCACGACGACTCGCGACACGTGGAAGAGCTCGGCGGCGAGCAGCCCGACCACGACGTTGATCTCGTCGCGGTCCGTGGAAGCGATGACCAGGCTGCACCCCTCGACGCCCGCGGCCCGCAGGGTCGGGGCGGTGGAGCCGTTTCCGTGAATCACCCGCACATCGAGCAGATCCGAGAGCTCGCGCACCTTGCTCGCGTCGCTCTCCACCAGGGTGACGTCGTGGCCATCCTTCGAGAGCTTTTCGGCGAGGGTCTGCCCCACCAGGCCGCCCCCGACGATGACGATGTTCTTGGGATCCACTCCTCACCCCCGCTCGTGGGTACACGCTGCAGAGCTCGTGCTCCAAAGGGTAGAGCATCTGGAAGCGATCGGAACTCGGGCTTCGGCAGCCCGCTCGCTGAACCCGACCGCGGGCACTTCGCGATCGCTAACCCGAGGCTCGCGAAACCATTCCGGCGAGCACGAGACAAGCCGAGAGAAAGCCGAGTATCGCCCCCCAGAGCGCCGTACTCCCCGCCCGCCGATGCCGGCGAACGAGATCGATCGGAGCTTCCGGGTCCGACTGCGAGAGGCTGAACCGCCGGGTCGCGCGCAACTGATGGCCCCAGAAGACTCCAAACGCCCCTGCCACCACCATCAAGAGGACACAGCATTCATGGAACCGCAGGGTCCACACCGCCGCCGGGCTCCATGTCGCAAAATCCTCGCGGCCCAGAAAGATCACCTTGAGAACGTAGGAAGCCAGGAAGGCCAACACCAGAGCGCCGGCCGCGAGCATTCGCCTGCGGTGACTCGCGAGCTTCCCAGCCTTCACCTGGCGAGCACCGGTCAGCACCAGCCCGAGCACAGCGCCCATGTTGAGGAGCGCACCGGTCCAGTACAGAAGCTTTGCATCCAAACTTCACGACCTCCCGATCCTCGGCTGAGAATAGCGCGTCGGCGGCGGTCGAAGCCCGGCGAGCGACGAATCACGGCGAAGCGGTCCTCTCAGGAAGACTCGCTGATCACCTCGAGTTCACGACCCGCCGTCTCGGGGAAGAGGAGCATCAGCATGCCCGCAAATGCGGAGAGGAAGACGAGCAGGCTGATTACGCCCGCGGTGCTCTCTCCAGCGGGGGTGAGAAGAGTGACCAGGGTAAGTCCGATCGCCGCACCGATCGCCTGGCAGAGCATCAACAGTCCGGTTGCGGTCGCGCGTGACGAAGTCGGAAAGAGCTCGGTCGTCACGGCACGCATGATCGTCTCGCCGCCGGTCAGGCTGAAGACGAGGGGCACCCAGATGACGACGATCAGCCAACCCGAGCTGCGGTAGAGCATGAATCCGATGAGCGGGTAGACGATCAGCAGGATGGCGCCCACGATGCGTCGACCGAAACGGTCGGCCATCCGCCCCGCAAAGGTATTGCCGACGATCCCGAAGGCTCCGCCGATCACCACCATCGCGCCATACTCGCCGGGCGTCCATCCGCGATCGGTCTGGACGAAGTCGGCGAGCAAGGCGATCGCCGGCGTGTTTCCCGCCGACGAGAGCAGCGCAATCGACATCACCCCCGCGCTTCGCAGGGGCCACTCCCTCACCAGGGTGAGGTAGGGGCGCCACCAACCCAGCAGTCCCGCGAGGATTCTCCCGCCCGCCGCGCCGTCTCCCTGGAGCTTCGTGAATCGCCCGGTCTCCCGAACGTCACGCCGCAGTAGCGGAACCAGGAACACCGGCACGACCCCGACGATGTAGAGCGCGCGCCAGCCGAAGGGCAGGACGTCGACCGCCGAGAAGAGCGCAGCGCTGAGCCCGAACCCGACCGCACCCAGGGCACCCAGGACTCCGATTCCCCAGCCGCGCGCCGAGGGCGGGAGCTCTTCGCTCGCAATCACGAAGGTCGCCGCGGCGCCGGTGACGTAGAAGGTTCGGGAGATCATCTGAAGGGCGATGAACTGGTTCACGTTCTGACTGAACGCGGTGAGGAAGGTCGTGATGCCCATCCCGAGGACACTCGCAAGGAAGAGGCGGCGGCGGCCGATCCGATCGGCGAAGGGAAGAATGAAGATCAGGCCCGGCACGGCGCCGAGCCGCACGTACGAGATGACCTGGGGCATCTGCGACTGGTCGAAGCCGAAGTCCTCGCGGATGTGTTTGATCGCGGCGGAAAGGGTCGCGATGTCGTAGCTCTCGAAAAGGAGCGTCAGCGCGACCAGGCCCATCAGACGAAGGTGGTGGGGCTCCAGCTCGGCGGGTAGACGTCCGAGGATGGGCGGGATCCACCAGGGCTGTTTCAGCGGCTCGCGCGGCGCCGCGGCGGAGCCCGGCGACGGGTCGGACGAATCATTGCTGGGGGAATCGAAGGTCACGAACCGGCCACGTTAGCCGTCCCTCATTCGGGACTGCAACCGATTCACGCGTTGCCGCATGGCTGACGACGAGTCATCGGAGAGTGGATGCTCGAAGGACTCCTGGAGCGCTCCTCGACCTGCCCGCCGACTCGACCCGCCGGGCCCGGTTGCGGGATGCAGGCTAGAATCCGGATATGAAGGTCGTTGGAATCATCCCGGCGCGCCACGCGTCGACACGCTTCCCCGGAAAGCCCCTCGCCCTGATCGCCGGCGTACCCATGATCCAGCGAGTCTGGGAGCGCGCCCGCCAATCGAAACATCTTCGCGACGTATGGATCGCGACCGACGACGCCCGCATCGCAGAGGTGTGCGAGGGTTTCGGCGCGCGCTGCGTCATGACCTCGAGCGATCATCCGACCGGCAGCGACCGGCTCGCAGAGGTGGCCGCCGGGCTCGACGACGACATCGTCGTCAACATCCAGGCGGACGAGCCCTTGATCGAGAGCCGGGTCGTGGACGCCACCGTCGAAGCCCTGATGCAGGATCCGGGCACTCCGATGGCCACCGCCGTCCACCGCGCGGATCCCGAGATCCTCGGTGATCCCAATTGCGTGAAGGTCGTTCTCGATCGTAACCAATACGCGCTCTACTTCTCCCGCAGCGCGATCCCCCACCCGCGCGGGACGCCCGCAGAGCCGACTCCGTGGCAACACATCGGCGTCTACGCCTACCAGCGGGATTTCCTGCTCGAATTCGCCCGCCTCCCACGCACCCCCGCCGAAGAATCGGAGCAGCTCGAGCAGCTGCGGGCCCTCGAGCACGGTCACCGGATCCGAGCGGCCGTGATCGAGAGCTGGCAGAGTATCGGGGTGGACCGGCCCGAGGATGTGAAGCGTGTGGAGAGGCTGCTGGAACGAGGCTGAGCCGCGAGAGGATTCGGGACACGAGTGGAGAGTGGAGCTGGACTCGAGAACCTGGGGCGTGGCGAAGAAGCGAGGATGAAGATGGAGACGAGACGCAAGCTCGACGCCGGGACGGTTCGCGATTGGGGTGAGCGCTACTCGAACTGGGGACGCTGGGGTCCCGACGACGAGCGCGGAACCCTCAACTTCATCACCCCGGGCCAGCGGCTGGTCGCCTGCGCAATCCCGCGCACGGGCGAAGTCGTCTCCTGTGCGCTCAACTTCGACAGCAAAGGCCCCCAGAGCGGCGTCGGGGGACGTCACAACCCCATTCACACGATGCTCGCCGACGGCGGTGACGCCCTGGCCGGCGCCCAGGACGGATTCCCCGGAGGCTTCCGTTACGCCGACGACGCGATCTCGATGCCGCTGCAGTGCGGGACCCAGTGGGACGCCCTCTCCCACATCTTCTACGACGGGTTGATGTACAACGGAAAGGACATCCGGCTCGTCACCAGCAGCGGCGCCCGAGCGAACAGCATCGATCGTTTGAAGGCGGACGTCGTCGGACGCGGGGTGCTCCTCGACCTGCCCCGGCATCAGAAGCTCGAGTGGCTGGAGAACGGAAGCGCCATCATGCCGGAAGACCTCGACGCCTGTGCCGAAGCCGAGGGAGTCACGATCGATTCCGGCGACATCATCCTGGTCCGCACCGGAATGATGACCCGATGCCTTCGCGAAGGATCATGGGAGGGGTATTGCGGCGGGCCCGCGCCGGGTCTCTCCCTCTACTGCGCACGCTGGCTCTACGAGCGTGAGATCGCCGCCGTCGCGAGCGATACCTGGGGCCTCGAGGTGCTCCCCAACGAGACCGAGGATTGTTTTCAGCCTCTCCACATGGTCTCGATCCGCAACACCGGGCTCACCTTCGGCGAGATCTTCCACCTCGACGATCTGGCGGAGGCCTGTGCGCGGGATGGAAATTATTCGTTCCTCTTCATGGCCCCTCCCCTGCCGATCACCGGAGCCGTCGGCTCCCCCATCAATCCACTCGCGCTCAAGTAGACTCGGGCGCAGCGACCAAGCAAGGAAGAATCATGGAAGCCATCAACGGAATCGCCCACACCTTCGTGACCACCGGAAACTTCGAGCGTGCACGGGAGTTCTACTCGAAGCTGCTCCCCTTCCTGGGCATGAAGCCGGTGCTGGACGGCGACGGCTTCTACTACTGCGTAGGCGGGCGGACGGCCTTTGGAATTCGCGCTCCGGGTGCGGGATACGAAGGGGAGGCCTTCGTGCAGGAAAGAACGGGCCTCCATCACATCTGCTTCCGGGCCCGCAATCGGGAAGACGTGGACGAATGCTTCGAGTTCATGCGGGAGATCGGAGCCACGATCGTGCACGAGCCGGAGGATGGCCCCTACGCACCGGGCTACTACTCACTCCTCTTCGAGGATCCCGATGGAATTCGCCTGGAGATCAATCACGTCCCTGGAAAGGGCCTGCTCGCGAAGGACGAGGCCGGCGACTAGCAGGGTCTGCCTGCACCCACCCCGCCCTCTCAGCGATGCACGTAGTCCTTGTACTTGTCGAGAAGTCGTACGGGCAGCTTCAGTGCATCGCGGCGGAAGGGATCGGCCAGCTCCTGATTCACCATCAGCTCGAGCACGGTGCAGCGCCCCGAAGAGGTCGCTTCGCGCAGGGCGTCTCCGATCTGGTCGGGCTCGTCCACCGTGATCCCGTTGGCTCCCATCGACCGGGCAATCCCGGCGAAGCTCGCGTTCTCGAGGTTCGTTCCCAGATAGCGATCACCGTAGAAGTCGACCTGGTTCTTCTTCTCCGCGCCCCACTGGCCGTTGTTGAAGACGACCGCAGTGACCGGGATGTCCTCGCGCACGCAGGTCATCACCTCGGTGAGGCTCATCCCCCAGGCGCCGTCCCCCACGTAGGCGACCGCCGGCCGGTCGGGCCGCGCGACCTTCGCACCCATCGCGGTGGGGAACGCGTAGCCGCAGTTGCCGAACTGCATCGCTGCGAAGAAGCTCTTGGGTGCATCGAAGCGCAGGTAGCTGTTCGAGACCGAGCAGATGTTGCCGATGTCGGTGGTCACCATCGCGTCGCCGGGCATCGCGCGCTCGAGCTCCCGCAGAGCGCGACGTGGCGCCATCGGCTTGTCGTCGGACGACGAGAGCTCATCGAGCTCGGCCTCCCAATCCTTGCGCTGGGCTTCGAGCTCGCCGACCCGGGCGTCCTGGGTGGACAGGCAGGCGACCGCGTCGCCGCGCTCGCGAAGACCCTTCAGGATCTCGACGGACGCCGCGCCCGCGTCGCCGTGGACTGCGACGGCCACATCCTTCGTCAGGCCGAGAACCCGATGGTCCGCATCCACCTGCACCACCTTGGCCCCTTCGGGCCAGTAATCGATGTCGTATTGCCGCAGTGTTCCAAAAGGGCCCAGCCGGCTGCCCAGGGCCAGGATCGCGTCGGCCTGGGCGATGATGCGCATCGCCGTCTTCGAGCCCTGGTAGCCCAGGGGACCGCACATCAGCGGGTGGGCGGCCGGGAACGCATCGTTGTGCTGGTAGGCCGTCACCACCGGTGTCTGCAAATACTCGGCCAGGGCTCGCGCGGAATCTCCCGCACCCGACATGATCACGCCGCCGCCCATCAGGATCACCGGAAACTTCGCCGCCGCCAGGATATCAACGGCCTGCCTCAGGGCCTCGGCGCCGCCCGGGCCGCGCTCGATGCGCTGGGCCGGCTTGATCTCGGCGTCGAACTCCCCGTAGAAGTGGTCGCGCGGGATGTTGATCTGCACCGGCCCGCGCTCCGCCATCGCGAGGGTGAAGGCCCGGTGGGTGAGCTCGGCGAT
>CBDUYG010000170.1:0-6906 GCA_965371385.1 uncultured Myxococcales bacterium
GTCGTCATCGTCGTCATCGTCGTCATCGTCGGGCCAGAATACACCAATCGTCCCCCGACCGGCCGACACAGCGCCCGCGGCACCCCGGCCATCCCGGGCGAGTGACTGGCGCCGACCGGCAAAAGTACGCGCGATATCATAGGCTCGATTCCCCCGCCGATGAGAAGGCGGGGTCGAAGCCCGCAAGACCGCGAGCAAGCCCATCGGCGAACGAGCCCACGAGTCAGGAGAAGTCATCATGCCCATTGCAGCCATCACCGGTTCCGCCTCGGGCATCGGAGCCGCAATCACCGCGCGCTTCGAGTCCGAGGGCTTCGATGCGATTGGTGTCGACCTGCGAAACGCCGAGGTCGAGTGCGACCTCTCGACACCCGATGGACGCACGAGCGCCGTCGCGGGCATCCTCGAGCGCTGCGACGGAAGCCTCGATCGACTGGTCCTGTGTGCCGGTCTGGGATCCTCGATCCGGCCGGCCTCCCTGATCTGCAAGGTCAACTACTTCGGACTCGTCGACGTGCTGGACCCACTCCTCCCCGCCCTGGCGAAGGGAAGCAGCCCCAACGCCATCGCGATCTGCTCGAACTCCGCCCAGATGATGAACTTCGAAGAGCACCCCTTCGTGCTCGCGATGCTCGATCACGACGAAGAGGAGGCCTGCCGGATCATCGACGAGATGGACAGCCCGATCGTCGCGTACATGGGCTCGAAGAACGCGGTCGGGCGGGCAGTGCGGCGAAGAGCCGGCGAGTGGGGCGGTGAGGGAGTGCGGCTCAACGCCGTCTGCCCCGGTCCGACCGAGACGCCCCTGCTCCAGGGCACGATCGACGACCCCACGACGAAGGCCGCGGTCGAATCCCTCGACATTCCCCTGGGCCGCCGGGGACAGCCCGAAGACATCGCGAAGCTGGTCTCGTTCGTCGCGGGCGACGATGCCTCGTGGATCCACGGAAGCGTGTTCTACGTCGACGGCGGCAATGATGCGACGATCCGCCCCGATCGTTATTGACGCGAGGTCGACAGGGAGCACTGCCTCAGATGCTCGCCCATGACGATCCCCATCGCGGCTTGCAGATTGTACGAGGGGAGGAAGCCAGCGCTCGGGATCGCGATGATTTCGTCTGCCTCTTCGAGCAGCGCGGGCGCGATCCCATCCCGCTCGCCGCCGATCATGATGAGGAGATCACCTCGCAGATCGGTCTGCCAGGGCGCGCCGCTGCCGACGTCTTCGATCGCGATGATGCGCCGCCCCGCCGCACGCGCCAGCTCGACCGCATCGCGCGACGGGGCGAAGTAGACGGGAAAGTAGCGATCCGCTCGCATCGAGGCGCGACCGCAGTCCCGCCGCCCGACGCGATCGAAGCGGGCGTCGATCACGACCCCGGCCGCTCCCGAGATCTCCGCGCTGCGGATCACGTAGCCCGCATTTCCGGGATAGCGACCGCCCGCGAGCAACCACACGACTCCGGGGAGAGTGAATACCTCGTGCAGCTCCACGGTCGGATCGGGCCCCAACATGGCGACGACCCCGGATTGCAGGCCGGGAGGTGAGAGCCGGCGCATCTCCTGGGGATTGGCGTGCCGGACGCGGATACCCGCCGCCTCGCAGCGCCCCATCAGCACCGACAGGCCGGAGGACGTCAGCGAGCGGTCCGCGATGACGATCCGAACGTCACGGCCCCCTTCGAGCGCTTGGGTAATCGCTTCGACACCACGCAGCTGCGTCCGCCGCTCGCTGGGGGGATCGATACGGGGTTCGCTGGGAGGATCGCTGGATGAATTCGGCATGCTCAGCGAGGATAGCCCCGGCATGGATCGACGAGTAGCCGGCTGGTGAATGAGGGGCTCACCAAACTGCTAGTGTGCACCGGGATGAAGCTTCGTATCGCCTGCATCAGTGCTCTGTCCCTATGCCTCATGAGCTGTGATTCGTCCTCGAAACCGCGAGTGACTCGATTCGATCTGATCGAGCGCACTCGCCTGGTGGAGGCGGTCTCGATCACGGGAGCTGCCTCGTCGCCCGAGAAAGCGATCATCGAGGCGAATTCGGGGGCGCTTCTCCAGCCCGCCGGAACCACCCTGCGCTTCGCGCTCTTCCTTCCGGAGCGTCCTCGGCTGGTTGCTCGATTGGCACTCGATCGCGCCGAAGACGGGGCCGCCCTGCCGCGGTTCGCCGCAACCCTTCGAGCCACGCTCACCGATTCCCATGGACGCGAAACATCCCTCGCTTCGCTTCGCCTGCAGTCGAGTACCCTTCCCGCCCCCTCGGCGAACGTCGAGCTCAGCGAGGACCTCTCGACCTGGGCTGGAGAGTTCGTGAGCCTCGAGCTCCAAATCGATTCCGAGCCCGGCTCCGCTCCGGTCCGCTGGAGTCAGCTCGAAATCCAGGGTGCCGAACAGATCGAGCTCGCGCCGAGCACCATCGAGCGCAAGCACTACAACGTGCTCGTAATTCTGCTCGACTCCCTGCGAGCCGATCACATCGCCCCCTACAGTGCGGACGTCGCGTACACTCCGAACCTCGCACGGCTGGCGGCGCGAGGCGTGACCTTCGAGAACGCTCGCTCGAATTCGAGCTGGACGCGACCGGCAGTGGGTGCGCTTCTCACCTCGCAGCTTCCCCAGGCCCTCGGGATTCACGGCGTCTTCGATCCCCTGCCCCGGGATCTGCCCTTCCTTCCCGCCGTGCTCCGAAGAGCCGGGTATCGAACGGTGAGCGCGACGGCCTCGTCGATGGTCGGACCCAGATTCGGCTTCGATCGCGGGTACGTCGAGGTCCACGAACTGTGGGACGACGATGTGCTGGTCAGGCTGAGGCAACCGATCCCGCGCGCGCGCTGGATCTGGAACACCGTGTTCGAGAGGACCATCCGGGCCGATCCCTTCTTCATCTACCTCCATGAAGAGGACCCTCACACACCCTACTCCCCGCCCCGCGGATACCGAGTCGAGGCCGCGGACGACTACCGTGGACGGCCCCTTTCCGGGAGTCCAAAGGAGATCACGTTCGTTCGTCGGAATCCCGACGGAATCGAGCCTGACGAAATCGCTCATCTCGACTCGCTCTATCGGGCGGAGATCAAGGCGATGGATGTCTACGTGGGCAACCTGCTCGACCGCCTCGAGAAGCGCGGCAAGCTGAAGAATACCTTGATCATCTTCGTCTCCGATCACGGAGACGAGATGATGGACCACCGCTCCCTGGGCCACGGACATGGTGTGCACGACGAGCTCCTTCGCGTCCCCCTCCTGATGAGCCTCGACGGTGTTCTACCGGCCGGGCTCCGGATCAGCGAGCCGGTAGAGCTACTCGACGTAGCGCCGACGATCCTCGACCTGCTGGGCCTCGAGACTCCGAGCGCGATGCAGGGCCGGAGCCTGCTTCCCTTCATCGACGGCGGCGGCGCATCGGGTGACCACCCTTCGCTGGCGAGCACGGACTTTCCCTCCTATCAGTCGATCGTCTATCGGGATTGGAAGCTGATTCGCGGCCCGATCTTGAATCAAGGAAGGCAACCTCGCCTGCAGCTCTTCGATCTCACGATCGACCCCGGAGAGCTCGATGACGTCTCACGAGCGCAGCCCGTGATTCGCGCCGCCCTCAGTCAGATGCTGGATTGGGAGCTGGCCGGGATCGAGCCCCCGGCGCAGCACGACCAGGGCAACGATGAACTCAGCCCAGCCGTTCGCTCGAATCTCGAAGCCCTCGGATACATCGAGTAGGAGGGGGCGACTCAGTCGACGATCCGCGTACCCGTATGGTCGAGGAGTCGCTGCAGGAATGCATCACTGAGGTCGAGCAAACTCCGAAATCGGGCTTCGTCCTCGACGAACCCGGCAGCGCTGAGGGTGAGATCGCCTTCGCCGGCGACGATGTCGCAGGGGATCTCGAGATGCTCCCTTCGCCACTCCGAGTCCAGTATTGCCGCGAGCAGGGCAGGGTCGTGCGAGGAGGCCCGGTAGACGAGGTCGTAGTCTTCGTCGCCCGAAGACACCCTCCCCTGGCCCGGCTCGGGGTCCAGCTTCTCGTCGAGCTGAAGGCTGAGGTGGGGCACGGCTGGGGACCCTCGGCGGAACACTGTCGTCGCGGGCGATCCGCGATAGCCCGGGTTCCACGTGACCTCGATGCCCCCGAGAGCGGAAGGGACACCGACTCGAAAATCTCTTCGGTCGTACCAGGGTCCCCGAGACGGTATGAAGTGCCAACCGCTGCGTTCGCACATGCTCTGCCATGCGGATGCCAGCCTGGCGAGCCGAAGTCGCTGCCTCGCGATGAACGCCGCGCAGAGCCCCGCCAGGATAAGCACCACAAAGATCTCGCTTTTCATTGCGTCATCCCATATCCCGGTCGTGTCACCCCGGCTCTTTCGGACCGGCGTCCTCGAGGGCTTCTCGCGAGTATGGCATCGGGACCGGGGACGCGCCTGATGGCGCTCTACGAGAGGCTGAAGGGTCCCCGGATCCGGCTTGGCCCGGCATCCAACCCCCGGTAAGCTCGCCCGCAGGAGACTTGAGCCATGTCCGGAATGATGGAGCTCGAATGGGAGGATGCGTTCATCCCGCGACGCCCGAACCCCGAGCTCAGCAAAGAGTATCGGAAGGCCTATGGAAACTCTCTCCCGGGCCTCGACTACTTCACGGACTGCGACTGGCTCGCCCGCGCGCTTCTGACCGTCAACCTGAACGACGGGCTCCTCGTCTACACCGATCTTGATTTCTCCGAGCTGATCTGGCTCGTGGTCAGCCAGGAGAACTCCTGCCGATTCTGTTACGCCGCCCACCGATCTTTTCTGCAGCTCCTCGGCTACGGGGACGAGCGCATCCGACGCCTCGAGGAGAGCGTATTCTCGGTCGACTTCAGTGACGAAGAAAAGCTGGCACTCGACTTTGCGCGCAAGCTCTCCCGTGCGACGCCTCCCCTACACCCCCAGGACAAGGCTCCCCTCCTCGAAGCGGGCTTCGAGGACGCCGAAGTCGACGAACTCGCGTTCCTGACCGCCCTGGTCCTCTTCGCCAATCGATTCTGCACACTGCTCGCCCTTCCCCCCTACACCCTCGAGAATCTGCCGGAGCGCTGGTACATGAAGCTCTCCCGACCGGTCGTCGCGAGTCTGCTCAGCCGCCAGCGAAGGCGGGGGGTCAGGGAGCCCCTCTCGGACGAACATCGCAGCGGCCCCTACTCCTACCTCGTCCTCGGACTCGAAGGCCTCCCGGTCGCCGGCGCGTTCCGCACCCTGCTGAACGACGCCTTCTCTTCGGAGGGCATCCCCCAGCGAACCCGAGCCCTGATCTTTGCCGTGATCGCCCGAGGGCTGGAGTGCCCGGCCTCGCAGGATGAAGCAGCCCGCCTTCTCGAAGAAGACGGACTGGATCGCGAGAGTCTCGAGCCCATCCTCGCCCATCTCGGCTCTCCCGAGCTGAGCGACGCCCAGAACGTGATCCTCCCCTTCGCCCGCGAGACGATCCACATCCAGGCGAGCGACATCCAGCGCAAGGCGAAGGCGCTCGAGGAGCAGATTGGCCGGAGACTCTTCCTCGAGGTCGTCGCACTCACCTCCCTCGCCAACATGGTCTGCCGCCTCGCATCCGTCGCAAAGTCCGGGTAGCTGGGATGATGTCGTCGGTCGCGATCGCCATGCTGGGAATCAGCACGGTCGTGCTCGCAATCCTCCATACCCGCAGCCGACGCCAGATCGATCGTATGCGCCGGCGTCTGGAGGCCGCCGCCGCCGAGCTCGAACGCCTTCAGATTTCGTTCGGGCGCTTCGCCCCGGAGCAGGTGATCGAAGAGATCATCGCGCGCGGAGTGCCGACCGTCGGGGAAAAGAAGGAGGTGACGATCCTCTTCGCAGACCTCGTCGGCTTCACCTCCCTGAGCGAGAGCGTCGAGCCCTCCGAGCTCGTACGCATCCTCAACGGCTACTTCGAGTGCATGTCGCGCGCGATCCGCGGACACCGGGGCTACGTTTCCACCCTGGTCGGCGACGGCATCCTGGCTCTCTACGGCGCTCTCGAGCCGAACCCCTGGCAGGCGAACGACGCCGTCCACTCGGCGCTCGCGATGCAGCGCGAGCTCGAGAGCTACAATCGCGAGCTCCGGGCGCGGGGAGCGCCGAAGCTGGAGGTGGGGATCGGAATCCATCGGGGCAGCGGGGTCGCCGGGCTCGTCGGAAGCCGGGAGCAGATGGAGTTCACCGTCGTCGGGCGCACGATCAACCTCGCGTCCCGGGTCCAGGATCTCACGCGCAACTTCGATGCCGACATCATCGTCACCGAAAGCGTCCGCGAGGCCCTCGATCCGCGATTCGTCACGCAGCCCCTGCCGACTTCACGCGTGAGGGGAATCGAGGACGAGGTCGAGATCCACGCGGTCGTCGGCTGGGAAGAGAGTGGTTGAGCCTTTGAAGCTCCCTCTTCAGGGCATCTCCAGGAGCTCGATGACGTGTCCGCCGTACGAGGTCGGAGTCTCGATGTACGCGAACGCAATCGTGGGACCAAAGCGCTTGTAGAGCAGGGTCTCGAAGCCCTTGCCCGAGAGCTCCTCGAGCTTCGCGTCGATCCCGTCGATCCGGAAGCGCACGTGATGGAGACCCTCACCAAACTTCTCCAGGTGCTCGGTCAGCGGAGACTTCCCCTCGACCGGCTGTAGCAGCTCGATTTCTATCGGGCTCGAGTGGTTGACCGCCATTCGGAGCGACATATCCGCTTCCCGGCCGCGATAGAGGCAGCCGTCGAGCTTCTGATCCGAGATCCGGAAAGGGCCGAAGAGCGCGCCGTAACGGGCGACGGCCCGCTCCATGTCCTCGACCACGTAGGCGACCTGCTCGATGGGCCCGAGGCCCAGATCTTCGCTGAGATTTCCTGCCATCGTTTCCCCTTGGGTCGCCTGGCCCCGCCCCTCGGCTCGCC
>CBDUYG010000171.1:0-6895 GCA_965371385.1 uncultured Myxococcales bacterium
GCGGTCGCGGAGGTGAACGATGACCCCCGGGTCGCGGTCGTGATCCTGACGGGCGCCGGCGACGACTTCTCATCCGGGCTCGACCTCGCCGAATTCGCCGGCGACGATTCGGAGCCCCAGCCCTTCGAGCTGATGATGGATGCGATCTGCGCCCTCGATAAGCCCCTGCTCGCCGCAGCGAAGGGCTGCGCGATCGGCTTCGGTGTTACGGCCCTCTTCCACTGCGACGTCGTCTACCTCGGAGAGAGTGCGCGCATGCGCATGCCCTTCGCGAGCCTCGGCCTCGTCACCGAGGCGGCGGCCTGCTACCTCGCGCCGGAGGTGATGGGGCGCAAGCAGGCGTCCGAGTTGATCTTCACGGCGGCGTGGTTCGACGCCGCCAAGGCCCTCGATTACGGCATCGCGACCGCGGTCGTGCCCGACTCCGAGCTGCAGGGCATCACCCTCGCGAAGGCGCGTGAGATCGCCCAGTGGCCCATCAGCTCCCTCGTGGAGATCAAACGCATCATGAAGGCGGCGCACTCGGAGGCGATCGGGCGGGCTCGGAAGCTCGAGATGGAAGGCATGATGAAGCTCGGCGGAGGACCGGAGAATGTCGAGGCCATCTCGGCCTTTCTCTCCAAGCGAGATCCCGATTTCAAGCAGTTTCGCCGCTAGCTCGCGGGGCGGTCCGATCGGGCAATGCTCGAGCCGGTTGAATTGGACTGGGGCGGAAGCTCGAGTTGGCTCGTTCCGAGCTACTTCTCGCGAAAACTCTCACCCGGCCCCGCCTCGCCGCCGCGGGCCGAGCGGCGTCGCATGTCGAGAAGCAGCTCCTCGAGGTAGACCCGATGGCGGTTCAACATATCTCCGATCAGGCCTATGAAGAGGAGCTGGAGTGAGAGCGCGACGAGGGCCGCTCCGCTGAAGCCCGCCCACTTGTGTGGGGTGAACTCGCCCGCCGAGAGGTAGTGGATCCCCAGGAACGCGAGCAGCAGGAGACCCACGAGCCCCAGGGCCGCTGCGGTATAGCCGAAGAGGGCCATCGGCTTGTAGTCGCGGTAGCAGCGCAGAATGATCGACAGGCTTCGTACGCCGTAGTGGAGGACGTTGCTCGCGACCCGGCTCTCGCCGAACTCGCGTTGCCCCCTCACCCGGATCGGAACCTCGATGATACGAAGATGCTTGAACGCCAGGTTGAGGAGGATCTCCTGGGTGTAGGTAAAGTTCGCCATCGGGTTGAGCTCGAGGGCGGCCTTGCGGCTGTAGCAGCGCATCCCGCAGGAGACGTCATGAAAGCGCCGCCCCGCGAGGCCGGAGATGATGCGTGCGATCGTGCGATTGCCCCAGCGTTTGACGGAGGTCATGTCCGAGGGAGCGAGGCTGGGATCGATGAAGCGGGAGGCCGTGGTGAAGTCGGCCTGGCCATCGAGGACCGGTGCGATCAGCGCCGGGATGTCGGCCGGGTCGAACTGTCCGTCGGAGTCGAGGGTGACGAGCAGATCCGCGCCGCTCTCGACGAAGCGGCGCAGGGCCGTGCAGAACGCGGCTCCTACGCCGCGATTCGCCAGATGTCGCTCGACCGTCGCTCCCGCGGCGCGGGCCTCCTCGCCGGTCCGGTCGCTGCTTCCGTCATCGACGAGCAGGACCTCGACCTTTGCGATTCCCTCGATTTCGCGCGGGATGCGCCGGATCACGTCGGCGACGGTCCGTTCTTCGTTGAGGGCCGGCAGTGCGACGAGCAGGCGAAGGTCGTTCATCCCGGTGATCGGGTCGGCCGGGAGAACCGGATTTTCCTCGGGTGCGCGCATCGCGGTAGTATAGTGCCGGCGCGACCGGCCGAGAAGGGCTCGCGAAGCGCGCTGGCGGAAGATCGCAAGTGTGAGCTTCTCCGGTTGAACCGTTGGCAACCCCCGAAGCTTCGTCAGGCGTCTGGAGGATAGGCAGTGAAGCGGCATGTCGTCTCCGCGTCGATCGCCCTCCTCTCCCTCACCCTGCTCGCCTACCTCGGCCGCGAATACACGGGCGAGCTCCACCGCCTCGCCGACGTCTCCCCGGCGACCTGCCTGGCCCTCTTGATCCTCTACTTCCTCGCCCGGGGGAGCGGGGGCGAAGTGGTGCGTGTCGGGCTCGGCAGGCTCGGACATCGCATTCAGCATCGCGAAGCCTTCATGCTCGCGATCGTGACGAGCTACACGAATCTCTTCGTACCGCGCAGTGGCCTCGGCCCTCCGGCCGTCTACTTGAAGATTCGGCGCCACGTTGCCCTCAGCCACTACGCCGCGGTCGCGTTGGCGTCCACGTTCCTGAACATCACGGCCGTGGGTGTCCTGGGACTGATCCTGCAGGTGCAGCTCTACTTCGCAGGCGGAGTCGGATTCAATTTCCAGGTGGGCCTGCTCTTCGCCGGGACCTTCGTCGCGGCGATCTGCGGCCTGTTGGCTCCCTCCCCGGCTCTCTCCCTCATGCCTCTCCGCATACGTGAGCGACTCGAAGGGCCGCGGGCGGCCTGGCGGGAACTCTCCCAGGACCGCACGAGCGTGGCCTGGATGTTGGCTCTTCAGCTCGCGTCGATCCTCCTGCGAGGCCTGCGGCTTCAGGTCGCAATTAGTGCGGCGGGGGCCGAGGTCGACTTCGTGAACGTTCTGATCGCGTCCCTGCTCGCGGATGTCGCGGCCCTCGTGAGCCTCACTCCGGCAGCCCTGGGCTTTCGCGAGGCCGCGATCGTGTACGGATCGACGCTGATGGGAGTCCCTCCCCCGACCGCCCTGCTCGCCGCTGCGCTCGACCGGATCGTCACGAGCCTCGGGATCGCGGTGCTGGGCCAGCTCTTCGTGTGGCTCGGGCTACGAGACCTGCGAGATCGCGCCGATGGGAAAGAAGAGTCCCGCGCGCACGATGTTGCGAAGTGATTCCGATGCCGGGGGCCGCGGGGGCATCGGGTTGAGAGGGGAACCGGGTTGAGGTTTTTTCGAGCAGGAGAGCGAGCTGCGGGTTGGCTTGGGATCGCGTTCGCCCTGCTGCTGGTCGCGATCGTGTGCTTGAATCTCTACGCCCTGATCCTCTTTCAGACGAGCGATCCAGGGGATACCTCGCTCGCGTATCAGCGGGGGCGAATTCCCGAGTATGCCCTGCGCCTGCGCGAGTCGAAGTCCCTGCTCGAGGCCGCAAGCCCGCGCGACCTCAGCTCGAGCATGAGACGCCTCTTCTACTCGAGTCAACGCGGCTATTACTCTCTGCAACAGGTTCTCGGGGGCCGCGAGCTCATCGTTCCGCCCGATACCGGCCTCGATCCCGAGCGCTGGAGTCGCGTGGCGCTCGTCGCACTGCGGGTCGATGAAGCGCACGCAAGCGTCCCGAGGCGGGCACTATCGCGTCTGCGCGGCCGCTCGCGAGAGGAGATCCTCGTTGCAGAGCTTCGCATCCGGATCGCGTTCGACGACGACACCCCCGAACCAGGCCCGCTCCATTGGATTCCAGATCCGAGCGACGAATCCATCGTCTACATCGTGAGTGAGGCCCGCTACCGGAATCTCGTCGGGCGAGCGAAGTGACGACCTTCCTCTTCACCCTCGCGATCTATGCCCAGGGGCTCGTGAGCTGCCTTCTGCTGCGCCGCCATGTGGGCGCGCTCTTCTGCGGCTGGGCGGCCTTTCCGCTGGGCATGCTCCAGTGGGTCTCCCTCGTCCTGGTGCTCCTGCTCTCGCCGGTGCCCTGGAGCCCCCCGCTCCTCTTCGCTGCTTGGGGTGCGCTCTTCTTCTGCACTCTCGTCCTGGTGGTTCGCGACTCGAAGCGAGGGGCGAGCTGGGGGCGCGATGAGATGCTCGGTCTCGCGGCCCAGAGCGTCTTCTTTGCGATCGCGGCCGCTCTGCTGTGTCGATTCAACCTGGCGGTCCTCACGGTGGACTCCTTCATCTTCATCGACATCGGGCGCTCCCTGATGCACTTCGGCGACGTGCAACCCGGAGTCGAGCTGGGGAGCCGAGGGATATTTCCTGCGATCTCCCAGGGGAGCGGTGTCCTGCTGGGCGTCGGCTATCTCCCGGAGATTCCGCCCCTCATGGCCATCAGCTTCGCCGGCGCGTTCGTGCAGCTCGGGGCTCGGGGACTGGAGGGTGCGGGTCGAACGAGCGGGCGGGGGGTCGCCCTCGCGAGCCTGGTCGTTCTCGCGATGTTCTCGCCCTACACGATGATCCTCCACACCTTCTACATCCACGGAAACCTCAGCGCAGCGATCTATCTGTCGCTCTTTGCGTTCTGCTTTTGGACCGCAGAGGAGAGCGACGACTCGGCCTGGCTGAGCCTCGCCTTCGTATTCCTCTTCGGTTTCGTCCTACAGCGCATCGAGGCAACGGGGATCTCCATCGTATTTCTGGTCCTCGCCTGGTCGCGCAGTCGATTCAGTGCCCGCCGGCTTCTGCCCCGGGTCGCGCTCTTTGCCCTGGCGTTGGAGCTGTGGCTATGGACGCTCCAGGTCCACGCGGGGCCGGACTCGCGTATCATGACTCCGGGAAGGGCGCTGGTGATGATGGGCGGGACCGCGGCGGTCGTTCCGATGCTTTTTCTCTTCGAGCAGCCCGCGCTCCGGCGGATTCGGCGCGCGATCCCCGCGATCGTCTTCGCCGTCAGCGTTGCGGGCTTCGCGTTCGCTCTCGATCGTAGGCCGAACAACATGGCGGACTCGCTGTCGTCGCTCTGGAGCAATGCTTCCGGTCTCGCTTGGGGTGGGCTCTGGCCGGCCATTCTCGTGCTCGCCGTCGGCGCGCTCTGGCTACCGAAGATCCCCGGGAACCGGATCTTCAGCTGCGGCGCAGCGTTCTATCTGGTCGCGATCGTTCTCCTCTCGCTCTTCCGCACCCCCTATCGCCCCCTCTGGCAGGATTCGGGCAATCGCATGTTGATTCACGTTCTGCCCCTGCTGATGTTCTGGCTGATGCTGAGCTATGGGCGTCCGCTGCTCGTCCGGCTGAGACGCGCTACCGGCTCGAAGCTGGAGGCCGATACGGCGGAGCGTTGATTGCGATCAGTCTCGTCCCTCCCGAACTCGGAGCAGGGCTCCGAGGGTCATGAGACCGCTCAGCTGCATGAGGACTCGATCGGGCTCGGGGACGTTGAGGATCGTGTCGTAGAGGTGGTTCGCGATCACTTCGTGCCCTTCGGCGTTGGGATGGAGGTCGTCCAGCCCGGTGGGACGATTCTGAAAGTGATCCTCGCCGGTGCCCTGGTAGGGGTACTTGAGCAGCTCGTGCAGGTCCGGGCCACAGACCACACCATCCATGTCCGAGCAGAGATCCAGAACGAACTCTCCGAGCTGTTTGATGGTCTGTCGTTTCGCGAAGGAGAACTCGAGGGGCAGGCGTGGTGGAGTCATCAATATGACCGTGCCCGCCCCGTCATCGAGAAGTGCCTCGACGATATCGGAGATGTTCTCCTCGTAAGCCTCCAGGCTCCCGCCCCTCACGGCGTCGTTGGTTCCGAGCAGGAGCGTGACGATGTCGGCGGGTAGATTCCCGAACGCGTACTTGCCGTAGAGGTACGAGAAAAAGCCGTGACAGGGGCCCCAATCGACCGGCTCGAATGCGAACGGAGACCACTGAGTGGAAGTCGTCCCGCCGCAGCCCTCCTCGATGATCTTGTAGTCCGCACCCAGCCAATCGCGCAGAAGCCCCGGGTAATACTCCACCGGGATGTTCTCCAGTCCCTTACCGTTGGTGATCGAGTCGCCGAGCACCAGAATGCGAGTCCGGATTGCCTGGGCGCTCGCGTCCGGTGAAGCGGGACCCAGCATGATGAGCGCGGTGATGATGAAGAGCGCGGCGTGAGCACGCGTGTCTGAAGAGATGCGAAACTGGACCATCGGACCTGCAGGGTACCACGAGCTGAAGCAGAACCGGGCGCGGAACCATCGGCGGCAACTCGGGCTGCGTCAGCAAGCTGCAACTATCAGACGAAACGGCCGCAAATCCGATGCTTTCAGCAACCCACGCTTCCCTTCGCGTGGTTTCATCCGATCTCCTGTCGCCCTTGGCTTCGATCCCGTCCCCCGCATACACTCCCGGAGATGAGTTATCAGCGACCTCCGTTGCCGGAGCACACTCCCGTCCAAGCTGCCTGGCGGGAGCGGATTCGCATCATCATCTTCGAGGCCGACACCCCGGCCGGAAAGGCGTTCGACGTCGCGTTGCTCGTCGCCATCGTACTGAGTGTACTCGTCGTCATGCTCGACAGCGTAGCGCCCATACGTGCCCGCCATGGCTTTGCGCTCGATGTCTCCGAGGGAGTCTTCACCGTCCTCTTCACAATCGAGTACGCGCTTCGGCTCCTCTCGGTACCCCTTCCGATGAAGTATGCGCGCAGCTTCTTCGGCGTCGTGGACCTGCTCGCCATCCTCCCTACCTACCTGGGTCTCCTGCTTCCGGGCGCCGAGTCGATGCTGGTCATTCGGGATCTACGGCTCTTGCGAATCTTCAGGATATTCAAGCTCGGCCGTTTTCTCGGCGAGATGAGCGTTCTGCGTGATGCCATGATGGCGAGCCGTCACAAGGTCATCGTCTTTCTCTCCACGATCATGATCCTGGTAACGATCCTGGGTACCGTGATGTATCTGATCGAGGGCGAGGAGAACGGATTCACGAGTATTCCGCAATCGGTCTACTGGGCGATCGTCACGATGACGACCGTTGGATACGGCGACATGGCTCCCTCGACGGTCGCGGGCAAGTCTCTTGCCGCGATGGTGATGATCCTCGGCTACGCGATCATCGCGGTCCCCACCGGAATCGTGACGGCCGAGCTCGTCGAGTCAGTGGTTGGTGGCAGGCGTGTCACGACACGAAGCTGCGCTTCGTGCACGAGCGAAGGGCACGAGCTCAGCGCGGAGTACTGCAAGGACTGTGGTGTTCCTCTCGAGGTCGAG